>JAHFDQ010000385.1 GCA_023248915.1 Archangiaceae bacterium
CCGGGGTCAACCCCGGCCCGCTCGGGCGCATCACCGTGTCGTTGGGGCCCGACCCGGCCCGGGGGGGCTGCGCCGGGCCGCTGGGCCGCAGCATGGTGTCGTTGGGGCCGCTCTTGGGCTTCTGGGGCGCGCCAGCGGCCGCCGGGGCGGCGCCCGAGACGCGGGCGACGGGGCTGGCCCCGGACGGCTGGCCGAAGCCGGCCGGCGACGCCGAGGCCGCCCTCGGCCCGCTGTCCTTCTTGCGCAGGCACAGCTCGACGGTGCCCAACCGGATGAAGGAACCGCTCTCGAGGCGGGCGGTCTCGACGGGGGCGCCGTTCACGGTCGTTTCGCCGCTGCCGGTCAGGTCGCGAATCCACACCGCTCCGTCGGCGGCGATGGCCATCTCGGCGTGCTTGGGCTTCACGCCCTGCTCTTCGAGCTGGACGTCATTGCCTTGCGCCGAACCAAACGCGAGCCGGGGCTTGGCCAGCGGGATAGTGGACCCTGTGGCATTGCCGGCGGTGACGATCAGCTCGAAGGCGTTCGCGGACTCTTGGGACGTGCTCATCGCGTAGGGGGATTAACGTACCACGGAGCCGCAGGATAACCTCGTTCGAAGGAGAGATCAGCAGCCTGGGGCAAGGCCTCGACCTCGGCCTGGGCCGTCCAACTCGGCGGGGTTCTTCGCCCGCCAGGCGAGCTGGGAAGCGTGCGCGACCTGCCCGCGGTTTCTAGAGCTTCACCAGCTCGACACGGCGGTTCTTCGCGCGGGCGCCGTCGGAGTCGTTCGGGGCGACCGGCTTGCCGTCCCCATACCCTTCCGTCACCAACTGGGCCGCCTTCACGCTCACCTTCGACACCAGATAGGCCTTCACCGCGGCCGCGCGCTTCTTCGACAGCTCGAGGTTGGCCTTCTTCTCGCCGACGTCGTCGGTGTGCCCCTCGACGCGCAGCTTCCAGCCGGGCTCTTGCGCCAGCAGCTTGCCGACTTCCTCGAGCGCCTTGGCCGAGTCGGGGGTGACGTCGGACTTGCCGCTGGCGAAGTGAATGCCGTAGAGCGCGACGTGGCCGCTCTTGGTGATTTCCTCTTCCATCGCCGAGGCGTCGAGCTCGACCTTCTGTTCCATTTCCTTCGCCACCACCACCCAGGCCCAGCCGGTGTTGCGCCAGGCGGCGTCGTTCGCCTCGTCGCAGGTGACCACCAGGAAGGCGCTGCCGCCCTTGCCCTTCACGGCGCCCTCGGCGCTCACCCACTTCGACTCGGCCCACGAGATGTCGTCCTGGGGGGAATTGCCGCCCTTGTGCGCCGCGAGCGACGCCGCCTTGAAGGCGTTCTCGTAGTTCCTCAGCACCTGAGTACAGCTCGCCTTCGGCGGGTACCGGTAATAGGCGCGGTAGAACGAGCCCGAGACGACCTTGGACTTCACCCCCTCGTCCGAGTCGGCGAGGGGAAACTTGAAGTCCTCGAACTCTTTCTCGGTGATTTCCGTCATCACCGACCCGGGGTAGCGCTTGAGCAACGGGCTGTCGTGCGCCCCGTCACAGTCCACCGGGACCTCTTCCTCGGCTCGGGCGACCAGGGGTAAGCCGAGCACCAGCAGCGGGATTGCGAAGGCGAATCTCATCAGAGCACTCCGGTTCGGGGGCGACTCGAGATAGCAGAGCCCGGGGGGCAGCCCCAACGCGAATCGGGCAGGCAGGTTGCCTGAGAACAACGCAATCAGTATTGTGTACTGATATGAAGCGCAAGCTCGTCAAGACTGGCAGCTCGCTGGCCATCACCCTGCCTGCGGAGGTCGTTCAAGAGCTCAAGCTCAAGCCCGGCCAACAGGTTGACGTCTCCGTTCATCCGCAAACCGGGGCGGTCGTCATTCGTCCAGGCGTCAAGTACTACGGCGACGGCGCGGTCACGCGCGGGTTGCGCGAACGGGTTCGCCGGCTGGTCGAGAGGCGCAAGGCCCTCTACGAGAAGCTGGCGAAGTGACCGAGTACCTGTCGGTCGAGCAAGTCCTCGCGCTGCACGAAGTCCTCATCGAAAGCTTCGGGGGCGGCTCGGGACTTCGCGACCAGGGGGCTCTGGAAGCCGCGGTGGCCCGCGCGGCGGCGACGTTCTCAGGCGAAGACCTCTATCCCGACCTGGCCGCCAAGGCTGCGGCACTGCTGCACTCTTTGACGATGAACCACCCGTTCGTGGACGGGAACAAACGGGTCGCCGTCGCGGCGGCCGAGCTCTTCATCGAGGTCAACGACCATCAGGTCGTCGCCGCCGACGCCGAGCTGGAAGAGCTGACCCTGAGCGTCGCCCGCGGAGAGCTTGAAGCGGAGGCAATTGCCATCTGGTTGCGGCAAAGGCTCGCGAGCGCCGACTAAGACGCCTTCTGCGCCAGTCGCTCGAATACGCGCATTATCTCCAGCGGTAGCGGGAAGACGATGGTCGAGTTCTTCTCCACCGCGATCTCGGTCAACGTTTGCAGGTACCGCATCTGAATGGCGGTCGGGTTGGCGGAAATCTTGTTCGCGGCGTCCAGGAGTTGCTGCGAGGCGAGGAACTCGCCTTCCGCCGCGATGATCTTCGCCCGCTTCTCGCGCTCGGCCTCGGCCTGCTTGCCCATCGCGCGCTGAATCTGCTCGGGCAGGTCGACGCTCTTCAGCTCGACCGCGGAGACCTCGATGCCCCAGGGTTCGGTCGCCTGGTCGATGATGACCCTCAAGCGGGCGCTCAGCTTCTCGCGGTCCGCGAGCAGCTCGTCCAGGGTCACCTCGCCCAGCACCGAGCGCAGGGTGGTCTGGGCGATCTGGCTGGTCGCGTACTTGTAGTTCTCGACCCGGACCACCGCCTGCTTGGGGTCGACCACCTTCGAGTAGACGACCGCCGAGACCTTCAGGCTGACGTTGTCCCGGGTGATGATGTCCTGGCTGGGCACGTCGAGGACGACGACGCGCATCGAGACGACGACCGCGGTGTCGAACGGCCGGAAGATGAAGATCAGCCCGGGCCCCTTCGGCAGGGCGAGCACCTTGCCGAGCCGGAAGATGACCGCCCGTTCGTACTCGGCGACTATCTTGATGCAGGCGAAGAGATAGACCGCGACGATGAAAGCGGCCGGACACACCAAGACGAAGAAGACGTCCATGAAGACCCCCGAGGCGAAAAGCGCGGCCTAGCACGGGCGCGCCCAAAGAGCTTGGCTTCCGCGGGTCCGAACTGCTTTGAATGGCGCCGACTCGCTACCCGGAGGACCCCCGCGCCATGACTTCGACCAAGGGAATGCTGGCCGCGCTGCTCGCCGCAAGCGGCTGCGCGACGCTCGGCTCGTCCATCGGAATGAGCTACGACGAAGGCGAGCTCAAGAAATCGGTGGCCTTCGAGACTCACTGCCCCGAGGCCAGCGTCCGCGTCCGCGAAGCGATGGAGGCCGGCGTTGGTCATTCGAAGTTCCTGCTCGACGTCTGTGGCAAGGACCAGCGCTGGGTGCGTTTGGGCACTTCGTACTTCGCCGAAGGCAAGACCCCGATGGACTCGCTGGGTGTGCCTGCGGCGGCCACCCCACCACCGACCGCGCCCGCCGTTGCCGAAGCGGCTCCCCCGAGGCCGCCGACCGCGAGCGCTCCCTCCGGCGAGACCGGAAACCTCGCGTCCGGGGAGTACGCCGCGCTGGTCAAGCGGGTCGCCGACCTCGAGCTTCGGGTCGCCGGGAAGAAAACCAACGCCCAGCTCATCGCCGACCTGAACAACCCTGCTGATGACGCCTGGAAGCTCCGCCTCGACGCCACCAGGGCACTGGGCGAGCGCAAGGCGTGGGAGGCCAAGCCTGCCCTGGAGAAGGTGGTGGCGTCGTCCACCGCGAGCGCGCAACTGAAGCAGTCGGCCAGCGCGGCGCTCGAGCAGATCTCCGCCGCCAGCGCCCCTGCGCCCACGGCGCAGCCGTAAGGAACGGCGACCCATGACCTCCCGCGGCGATTGCCGGTGCTTCGTCGAGCGTTGGCATGTCGTCGTCCGGCTGGCCTTCATCGTCGTTGCTCTGCACCAGGGCTCGGCGCAGGCCGCGACCTTCGACTCGAACGCGCCAAGCAACCTTCCAGAATGGCGGGTGGTCTCGCTGCCCGACCACCCGGTACGGTTCGTCTATGTCGTCGACCCGGCCCGGTTCCAGGGTGAAGTCGACACGAACGGCGACATCCTGTTGGGGGCGAGCCACGACCAGCCGCGGTACCAGGTCGAGAACCTCGAGCGGAACCACATCCGGGTGAAGGTCGACGTGGAGTCCGCTCAAGGCAACCCGGTCCTCTTCAGGATGACTGCGCCCCGCTTGCGCGATGCCGACGGCGCGCTCTCGGAACCGAACGCCGTCGAAGCGCGAGTCGGGCCCGGGGGAATCGTCCTGGCCCCAAGTCTGGAGTGGATGGCGGGCCACGCGTTTCCAATCTCATGGGTGTCCGCGGTCGAGCCGGTCCCTGACACCCGCGAGACCCTCGAGCTGGGCGACCCGAGCGCCGAGGATTTCAGGCCCAAGATGACCCTCGGCCGTTGGGGCGAGGAAGCGAGCGTCTCGCTCGAATACGAGACGGGAGAGCCGGGAACGGCGCGCTACTCGGACGGGAGGCTCGAATGGAGGTCGGCGGGCGACGTCGGCGTGGACATTACCTTGATGACCACCAACTTCGGTGGGGCAGAGCTCGACCTGGTGTTGAAGCGCAACCCCGGCACGGACACCTTTCACTTCCGTTTGGACTGGCAGAACCTCGAGTTCCTCTATCAACCGCCGCTCAACGAGGACCCGGTCCCCCAGGCCGACAGTTGCTCGGAGACCCGGTGCTTCAGGAACGGCCAGCTCGTGGCCGAGAGGCCGGAGAACGTCGTCGGCTCGTACGCGGTCTACCTTCGAGACCGGGTCTCGGGCGACTACCGGGCTGTGGGCGGAAAGAATTACCGGGCGGGGAAGGCCTTTCACATCTTCCGGCCCAAGGTCATCGACGCCGCGGACAACTGGGTCTGGGCCCGGCTGGACGTCGATGCGCCCGCGCATCGATTGACCGTCTCGGTGCCGGCCGGCTTTCTGGACCGCGCCGTCTACCCCGTACGAGTCGACCCGACGTTCGGGTACGCCCAGGTCGGCGCCAACAAGTTTTCCGGCGACAAGGTTCTATGGGTAGACCGGGCGGCCACCAGCCCGACATCGAACGGGCGGCTCGCGAGCATCAGCTTCTACGGCAGGACGAACAGCGGTGCCCCGGCGGTCAACCCGGGCATCTTCTCGGACTTGAACAACAGGCCCTATAAGCAGCTCGCCTGCCTCGACTCGGGCGGGACCCCGCTGGGCTCGGGGTATGCCTGGGTGACGACCAGTCTCGCCTATTCGGGCCTGCTGGCCGGGACGCAGTACTGGCTCGGCGTCAATTACGGGAATGGAAGCTCTGTCGACACGTATTACGACACGGGCCCTAAGTCAGACACAGTCTATTTCGAAGATGCCGTGGCCCCCTACCGGTGGCCGGACCCTTGGCCGTTGACGCCGGGCAACTTCGCCGATTTCCGTGGTGGCATCTACGGCACCTACATCACGCTGCCGGTGGTGACCACGAACGCGGCGTCTGGAGCGACGTCCTCAGCCGCCGCGTTGAACGGCCAGGCCAATCCAGGCGGAGTCTCAACCACCGGGTGGTTTCGATACAGCATCAACGCTCCGGCGGGCTGCAGCGACTCCTTCGGCACCCGGGTGCCGACGGCCTCGGGTTCGGACCTGGGCGCAGGCGACGGTCCGGTGCCTTTCTCGCAGCTCCTCGCCTCGCTCGCCCCGAGCACCCTCTACTACTACTGCGCGCTCGCCAGTAACTCGATGGGGACCAAGTTTGGGAACGTGTTGTCGTTCACCACCGTCGCGCTCGACGCAGGGTTCGACGCGGGGCTCGACGCGGGCGGAAGCAGCTCGGGCACGGGCGACGGCGGGGACAGCGTCGTCGGTCCAGGCCTCCTCAGCTACCGCGCGCAGGCTTGCGGTTGTACCCAGTCCGGTGCCGGCTGGTTCGCGCTACTGCCGCTCATCCTGCCTCTGGCGCGCTTCAGGGCGCGTCAATGACGAGCCGCGACTCGGTCGCCGGGTGGGGCAGCGCGAGCCGGCTGGCGCGCAGGAAGAACCC
>JAHFDQ010000386.1 GCA_023248915.1 Archangiaceae bacterium
GAAAGTTCTCGGGAATTCGGCCGGCGAGACCTCTTAACCGGCTGGAATCAGGACCCTCGCGCGGCGGATATCCGAGAACTTTCTCAGCCAAAACAGGCCGCTTTTTCGACCGCCCCCCCCCGGGCGGGATCCGCTCACTCCTCAGCGCGATCGCATCCAATTCGCGGCCGCGCTCGGACAGGTGAAGACCCGAAGAGAGGTCGAACGAGATCACCGCCATCCCGAAGCTGCGACACGTCCAAGTCGACCAAGCTGTCTCAAGGCGATGGTAAAGGCCGATGCAGCGGAACGCGCCAGCGGGAAGGTCCCCACGCAGGTGACAGGACCCGGCCCATCGCTATCGCAGGGCGTCCGAGACCCCTCAGCCGAAGATGCGATTCCCCCTTGTGCACAGCTCCCGCTGCGAGGGGCCGGGTGGGACCGTTACGGTATGGTCAGAGATCAGGTCCTGGTCCGAGGACCCCGGGGCATGGCGCGCGTCGGGCCTCATTCTCTGTCCATTCCGTAACGCCGGGGCGCTGGGCCCGGGCCGACATGGCTCGGTCTGCGGCGGACAAGAAAGTCGCGGGGCCTCGGACCGGCACGATGGGAGGTTCGCGCCCGCGTCGGCCAGGTACATCCGTTGGCACCCCTTTACGGGCCGACCGCGCCCTACCTCGCGACCGGAGCGCCGTTGCCGTTCAGCGGTTCGACCGCGGCCTCGGCCACCATGTCGTAGAACTCGACCCGGTTTCCACCTTCGGCCAGGGCGGCGTCGAGGCTCGCCTGGGCGCGCCGGGTCAGATCCGCGAACGAGTAATCGCGACCGACCGAACCCGAAGCGACGCCGATCGACACGGTCGGGCGCAGGACTTCGTCTCCGCAGGCCAAGGTGGCCTTGGCCACGCGCTCGCAAATTCGCCGGCTGACGATGAGCGCCCCCTGCAAGTCGGTGTGGGGCATCAACATCAGCACCCGGTCGCCGCTGAAGTGCACCGGGTAGTCGGTGTCGCGCAGCGACCTTCGAATCGCCAGCGCCAGCCCGCCCATCAACTGCGACCTCAACTCGGGCGTCACCACCAGGCCGAACGGGTCGAAGTCGGCCAGCGCCATCGACAGCGGAATGCCGTACCGCCGCGCGCGCTTGACCTCGACGAAGATGACCTCTTTGAAGTGGGTGAACGTGTAGAAGCCGGTGAGCGGGTCGAGAATGCCTTCGACCGGGCGCTGGTGCGGTTCGGCCGCCGGAGCGCGGCGCAGCGCCGCCAACTCGGGCAGGCGGGCGCGCAGGTCGTTCGGAGACACGGGCAGCGGCAGCACCGCGTCGGCGAACGAGGCCGAGAACGCGTTCTTGCGCGCCGCCAGCAACAGCATGTTGGGCTTGGCGGCCTTCACCCGCCGGGCGACCTTGGCCGGTTCTTCCAGCGTCGGCCCGAGCACCACCAACCCCTCGGCGTCGAGCTTGTCGACCTCGCGCGCGGCCGACACCTTCAGGCCGGCCTTCTTCAGCCCGTCGGCGATTCGCTTCCAGGTCGCGGCGTTCGGCTCGAGCACGGCCGAATGGGTGAGCTTCATCGTGGCGCTCCTCTTCGAGATCAGGCGAACCTTAACGCCAAGCCCTGAACTGGGCCATTCGCCGACGGTTCGCGCCTTGCCTTTTGCCCTGGCCTGGGAGATACCGCAACCCCCCGTTCGACCAATCTTCGACTGCCGTTGGGAGGAGACAGCTTTGACTGGAATCCGCGTGAAGGAAGGCGAGTCCATCGAAGGAGCGCTCAAGCGCTTCAAGAAGGCCACCGAAAAGGCGGGCATTCTTTCTGAGATTCGCAAGCGCGAGCATTACGAGAAGCCCAGCGTCAAGAAGAAGAAGAAGGCGCTCGCGGCGAAGAAGCGCGCCGTGAAGAAGCTGCGTAAGAACTGGTAGTCACCGGCGGTAGCCATGGCCACTCTGAAAGAGCGCATCGACCTCGAGCTGAAAGAGGCGATGAAGGCGAAGAACGAGCTCACCACCAGCGTGCTGCGCATGCTGAAGAGCGCGGTGAAGTACAAAGAGGTCGAACCCGGCGGCAAGCCGCTCGACGACGGCGGAGTGCTGCAGGTCGTCTCGACGCTGATCAAGCAGCGGCGCGACTCGGTCGAGCAGTTCCGCGCGGGCAACCGCCCCGACCTGGCCGACAAGGAAGACAAAGAGATTCTGGTGCTCTTGGCCCTGTTGCCGGCGCAGTTGTCCGCCGACGAGCTCAAGGCCGAGGTGGCCGCGGCGATCGTGGCGTCGGGCGCGAAGGCGGCCAAGGACATGGGCCAGGTGATGAAGCTTCTCAGCCCGAAGCTGAAGGGGAAGGCCGAAGGCAAGGCCATCTCGGACGAAGTGAAGGCGCAGCTTTCCAGGCTCCAGTAGAACCGGGCGGGCAAGCCGTGCTGATTCCCGAGCACAAGATCGAGGAAATCCTCGAGCGCACCGACCTGGTCGCGCTGGTGTCGCGCCACGTCGAGCTGAAGAAGGCCGGCCGGAGCTGGAAGGGGCGCTGCCCGTTCCACCAGGAAAAGTCCGCCTCGTTCCACGTCACCCCCGAGATGCGCCGCTTCAAGTGCTTCGGGTGCCAGGCGGGCGGCGACGCCATCGCCTTCGTCCAGCGTTACCTGGGCAAGACGTTCGTCGACGCGGTGAGAGACCTGGCGCGCGAGGCGGGCGTGGACTTAGAGGCCGCCGAAGACCCCACGGCCCGCGAGCGGCAGCAACTGAAAGAGGTCACCGACTTCGCCGCCGAGCACTTCCGCGCCCGGCTGTGGGACGGCGAGGCCGGCCGGGTCGCCCGTGAGTACCTGCGCGGCCGCGGGGTGGACGACGAGGTGGCCCGCGCTTTCGGCCTGGGGCTGGCTCCCGCCGCCTGGACCGAGCTGGCCGACCGGCTGACCTCGGCGGGGCTGCTCGAGTTCGGCCTGACCGCGGGGCTCATCTCGAAGCGCCAGCGCGGCGACGGTTATTACGACATGTTCCGGGGGCGGCTGATCGTCCCCATCCGCTCGCCCGAGGGCCGCACCATCGCCTTCGGCGGACGGCAGCTCGAGTCGAGCGCCGGGGCCGACCAGGGGCCCAAGTACCTCAACTCGCGCGAATCGCGGCTCTACAACAAGAGCGAAACCCTCTACGGCATGGACCTGGCCCGCGACGAGATTCGCAAGAAGAAGTCGGCGGTGCTGGTCGAGGGGTACTTCGACTGCATCGGCATGCACCAGGCTGGAGTGAAGCACGCGGTGGCGCTGTGCTCGACTGCGCTGACCGCCGGCCACCTCGCGCTGCTCGCCCGGTCTGAAGCGAAAGAGCTGGTGCTCTTGCTCGACGGCGACGACGCCGGGCGCAAGGCCGTCGAACGGCTGGCGGGGCCGATTCTGGCCGCCGGGGCTTCGGCGAAGGTCGCCCTCCTACCCGACGGCGAAGACCCCGACACCTTCGCCCGGAAGGCGGGCGTCGAGGGCGTGGCGGCGCTGCTCGCTTCGGCCAAGACGCTGACCGAGCACCTGTTCGCCACCTTCCTGCCGGGGGGCAAAGAGGCGAGCTTCGAAGCGAAGATGCAGGCGGTCGACCGGTTGAAACCCATCGCGGCGCAGTTGCCCGTTGGCCTCGCCCGCTCGGCCTTCTTCTCGGCGCTGTCCACGCACTCGGGGCTGCCGTCGGCCGAGCTCGAGACCGCGCTCAGGGGCAAGTCGCCGGCACCGCGCCCGGTGCCCAAGCCGTCGGAAGTAGCCCCGAACCCTCAGACTCGGGAAAGGGCACCCGAGGCGCTCGAGGCTCACCTGGTCGCCATGGCCCTCGCGGACAGGCGCCTCTTGTCGAAGGACGTCCACCGCGTCTGCGACCAGCTCACGCACACGGGGTTACGGGCGGTGCTGGCCCGGTTGGCCGCCGGGCAAGGGCCCGAAGAGGCGCTCTTCGAGGCCTCGCCCCTCGTGCGAGGGGCCCTCCAGGCCGCGGGCCACAAGGTGCCGACGGTCGAGGCCGACCAGGAACGGTCATTCTTGGCCGGGTGTCAGAAGCTGCGGTTGCGGCGCATCGAAGAGCAGCTTTCCTACCTGGCCAAGGTTACGGCTTCCCTCGAAGGCGCCAGCGAGCTCACCGACGAGACGAAGCGGTTATTGACTGAAAGATCAGAGCTTTTGGCGCTCAAGCGGCAGGTCCTCGAAGAGTCTGCCACCGGGGGAACAAAGGGCCCCTCGGGGCCGGTTTGAGATCGCGTTTGTCAAACCGCCGGAAACTGCGGTACATCGGCCGGCCCGGTATTAAGCCAAGCGGCCGAGATTCTTAAGGAGAAGTCCGTACATGCCCACGCAGAAGCACTCCGCGATCAAGCCGGCTCCGAAGCTGAAGGCGAAGAAGCAGCCCGAGAAGGAACCGAAGAAGAAGGCGCTGGCCGCCAAAGAGGTCAAGGCCGCCAAGCCGGGCGCGAAGGTTCCGCTCAACGGGCACGCCCAGGTCGACGCGACCTCGGCCGCGAAAGAGAAGCTGAAGAAGCTGGGTAAGGGCGCGACCGAAGCGAAGGAAGGCGACGTCGACCCCGAAGAACAGGCCGACGAGCTGGCCGCCGCGGTCGAAGTCGACCCCGACGCCGTCGAAGAGGTGGTCGAGGAAGAGGCGATCGCCGAGCGCAAGGAAGTCAAAGATCTGCTCGAGGCAGGCAGGCAGAAGGGCTTCCTCACCTACGACGAGGTGAACGACGCCCTGCCCGCGGACATCGTCTCGTCGGACCAGATCGACGACGTGATGTCGATGTTCGGCGACAACGAGATCGAGATCGTCGACGCGCAGAAGGCGGCGCAGACGACCGAGGTCAAGCCGACCGTCACCGCGACCGAGGAAGGGCAGAAAGAGGTCGAGGAAGAGAAGGAAGAGGAAGAGGACGAACCGGGCGGCAAGTCGAACGACCCGGTCCGCATGTACCTGCGCAAGATGGGCTCGGTCTCGCTGTTGACGCGCGAGGGCGAGGTCGAGATCGCCAAGCGCATCGAGGACGGCGAGAAGGAAGTGCTGCGGGCGCTGTTGGCGTGCAAGGTGGCGGTGGCCGAGATCATCGAGATCGGCGCCAAGCTCAAGGCCGGCAAGCTGCGCATCCGCGAGGTGGTGAAGGACGCTCCGGAAGAACCGAACGCCGAAGGAACCGAAGAGGTCGAGGCCGAGGTCACCGAGGGCGAGGCCGTTCAGCAGTTGAACCAGAACGAGCTCACCCGCATCGAGCAGATCTGCAAGGCGATCGAGAAGATTCGCAAGCTGTCGAAGGACTGCGAGACGATCGAAGAGGACGCCAGCTCGAAGAAGAAGCTGTCCGAGGTGAAGAAGAAGGAGATGCGCCAGGAAGTGAAGGACCTCCGGGTGAAGATGATGGAGGTCCTGGAAGAGATGCGGCTGAACAAGAAGCAGATCGACCGCATCGTGCTCAACCTGCGCGCGCTGATCGTACGGGTGGACAAGGCCGAGGACGAGCTGCGCGAGCTCGAGCGCACCTACGGCGTGCCGATGCGCGAATTGCGCGCGACCCTGCGCGAGGCGCGGGACAACCCGGCCACCGCCAAGAAGCTGCAGCGGCGCCTGAACGTGACCCCCGAGCAGCTGGAAGCGCTCGACCGCGACATCCGCACCGCGGTGCGGAAGATTCGCCGGGTCGAGGAAGAGGCGAACCTGGGCGTCGAGGCGTTGCGGCGCAACTACGAAGCGATTCGGGTGGGCGAGCGCAAGGCCGAGCACGCCAAGAGCGAGCTGGTCGAGGCGAACCTGCGCCTGGTGGTGTCGATCGCGAAGAAGTACACGAACCGCGGCCTGCAGTTCCTCGACCTCATCCAGGAAGGCAACATCGGCCTGATGAAGGCGGTGGACAAGTTCGAGTACAAGCGCGGGTACAAGTTCTCGACCTACGCCACCTGGTGGATTCGCCAGGCCATCACGAGGGCCATCGCCGATCAGGCGCGCACCATTCGCATTCCGGTGCACATGATCGAGACCATCAACAAGCTCATCCGGACCAGCCGGTACCTGGTGCAGGAGATCGGCCGCGAACCGACGCCGGAAGAGATCGCCGAGAAGATGGAATTGCCGCTCGACAAGGTCCGCAAGGTCTTGAAGATCGCCAAGGAACCCATCTCGCTCGAGA
>JAHFDQ010000387.1 GCA_023248915.1 Archangiaceae bacterium
TGCTGGTGCACCACCAGGTGGTGGTGCCGATCACCCGGGGAGCGCTCGACCTGGGGCCCTGGCAGCAGGTGTTCTATGCCGAATTCGACGGGCGGCGGAGAAAGCGACTGGTCATCAAGGCGATGGGCGAGTAGCCGACATACGCCCCAGAGCCAATTGCTTTGCCGGGGCGGGTCGCGATATTCCGCCGCACCTGTAGGAGGGGCCGCATGCCGATCATTCCCCGCAATACGCCTTTGCCGCCCGTTCGCACCAACCCCGACGCGCCGGCTCCGAGCGCGACCCTCACCTTTCCGGGCGACTGGGAACACCTGCCGACCGTGAGGGCGGGCACCACGGTGCGCTTCGAGTTGCCCAAGGAACAGGTGGCCCGCTTCGTAGACGGCGACCCGCAAGAAGGGTGGCGGGGCGCTCTGTGCTACCAGGTGAACGGCAGCACTCCGGTGCGGGTGAACTTCGGCGTGAACGGGCCCGACGGGTGGCAGCGGTCGCACCCGGTCGAGGTCGCGATTCCGCCCTACGCCGAGAAGGTGACCTTCTGGCTCGAGCTGGCCGGTTCGGGCGGCAAGTCCTACTTCTCGAACTTCGGCCGCAACTTCACGATGAGCGTCAACGGGCGAAACCCGGCGATGCCGCCCGCGCCGTACAACCCTCCGGCCAATACCCTGGTTTCCGACCGCTGGGGGCACGTCGTCGGGTCGCGGCCCATCGACCCGCCCACGCCGGTGGTGGTGATCAACCCGGGCCCGATCAGCGATCGCTGGGGGCACCTCATCGCCCGCCCGCCCGACGCCGACGGGAAGATCGAATGGAAGTAGGGCGCGGCCGCTAGAAGTAGCCGAGGCCGATGCCCAAGCCGAACGAGACGCCGCCGGCGTAGTCGCCTCCCAGCAGGAGGTAGGCCGAGAAGGCGTGGCCGAAGCGGCCGCCGAACACCAGCGTGAGCGCTGCGTCGGCGAGCGTGCCGTTCGAGCTACGGGACATCTGAGCGAGCGTCCACTCGTAGTTGAGGCGGAGGAATGGAATGGCCCCCTGGGCGGCCTCGAGGGCGACCTCGGCGCCCATTCCCAGCATGAAGCCGTCGTCGCCGTTGCCGGGGGTTGCTCCGGCCGCGACATAGCCGATCGACGCCAGGCCCGAGAAGCGCAAGATGCGAATCGGCGCGAAGCCGGCCAGGAATCGCCCGCCGGTGAAGACGCCCATCTGGTAGTTGAACGAGCCGGGGATGCGGGCGCTCGACGACGGGAAGAGCTGGGCGAAGAATTCGCCGCCGGCCCTGAACGGCCGGTTCTTCTTGGGGGCCGGCGCCGGCACGTCGTCGCTGGTGATCTTCGACCCGCTCGGAGTGGACGAGGTAGTAGTGCGGCCCGAGCTCGGCCCGTCCTGCGGTTGAGTCGCCTGCTGCTGGCCCTGTCCTGCGGGGACATCGGGCTGGGTGGCGGGCTGCTGCGGCTGTTCGGACGGCAGGTCGATTTGGCCAAAGGCCGGCAGGGCCAGAAGCGCGAGGGCGGCGGCGAGCGTGGTCTTCAACGGCGCCTACTTTCCGACCGTCAGCTGGCCCATCCAGAGCTGGAAGATCGAGCTTCCGGCTCGGGTGGACGCGAAGACGATGTGCTGCCCGTCGGGGGTGAAGACCGGGTTCTCGTCGGGGCCGATGTAGTCGGTCAAGCGCGTGGGGCGGGTGCCGTCGGCGTTCATGATCCAGATGTCCCGGTTCATGCCTTCCTTTTCCGACACCCAGACGACGCGTTGATCGTCCGGCGACCAGCTCGGGGCGACGTTCCAGCCGTCGTTGGTGAGGAAGGTCGGCTGGCCGCTGCCGTCCAACGGGATGACGACCACCTGCGGGGCGCCGAGGTTGTCGCGGCGGCAGGCGACGACCTTCTTGCCGTTGTGGCTGATCTGCGGGTCGAAGCCCTCGCCAAGGTCGGTCGGCGATCGCCCGTCGGGGTCCATCTTCCACACGTTCCAGCTCTCGCCGTAGCTGGTCATGTTTCCGGCGCTGCCCGACGAGTTGAGCTGCTGGTAGACGATCGTCTTGCCGTCGTCCGAGATCGACGGCTTCTGGACGCGGGCGGTGGTGTTGCTGACCAGCTCGAAGCCTCGGCCGGCGCTGCCCTTGTGCCAGATGGCCGAGACGCCGGTGCGGTTCGAGGTGAAGTACAGCCCCTGATTCGTGGCGTCCCAGAACGGGAAGATGTCGTAGCTGGTGCGCACCGAGCGGGTGAACTCCTGGTCGGCGCGGTCGAAGGTCGGGTGGCCGTCGCGCATCGAGCCGGCGATGACGTGAATCATGAAGGTGCCGTCGGGGTCGACCGCGGTGTACGCCACCGAGTTGACCTTCGAGACGGACGGCTGAAAGGCCTGGCCGCCGCCGCGGCGGTCCGAGATCTTCACCACCCCGGCCAACGACTCGTTCATCTGGTTCTGCGACGGAATCGAGAAGGTGAAGATGGGCGAGGTGGCCTGGCCGGCCGATTCCTCTTCCTTCGGGCGCTTGCCGTTCGCGAGGTCGTCGGCGCCGAAGTAATAGGTGGACACCATCCAGTAGTAGGCGCGGCCCGAATCGAGGTCGCGCACGCTGTTCCACTCGACGTAGATGACGTCGTCTTCGGTGCCGATCTGGTTGTCCTTGCCGGGAAAGTGCTGGGTGCCCGAGGTCTCAATCCAGTAGTCCTGGCGGCTGGTGAGGTTCGGGTCGGTGCCGATCGACAGCTTGTAGCGTACCCAGGGGTACGCCGCGGGCCGCCACTGGAAGCGGGGCCGCAGGTTGCGCAGCGGCGCCTTGTCCTTCGGCGAGTACAGGTCGGCTTTCTCGAACTGAATGGTGAAGTTCATGTCGAGGAGCACCAGGTCCTCGTTGAGCTGATCGGTCACTTTGCAGTTGTAGGCCCGGTTGAACTGGAGTTCGGTGTCGGGGGTCCACTTCCCCTCGGGGTAGTTGTTCATGTTGACCATGACCTGGTCTTCTTCGCCGCTCGACCGGGCCAGCATGATGCACTGGACGGTGTACATGCGACCGCGCTGGTGCGCCCACTTCAGGGTCGGCCGCAGGTCGTGGAACACCTTCATGTCGGAAGGCCCCGACCCTCTCATCCCGCATTGCGAACCCGAGAGCATCCCCGCCAGGAACACGAACGCGACCAGCGACGAAATCTTCTTGAGCACTCTTCCCCTCCTGGGAGTGCCGGAACTCTACCGCCTGCGGCGCCCGCGACAAGGGCAATCGAGAGCTGGCGACGCCTCAGGGTAGAGGCAGTCCGTGCGCCGCGAGCGCCGCGCGGAGCGCCTCGGGCAGGGGGCTCGTCACCTCGATGGGCCCGAGCGTCGTCGGGTGGTCGAGCGCGAGTCGGCAGGCGTGCAAGAAGAAGCCGGACAGCGCCGGGTCGGGGCGGCCGCCGTAGAGCGCGTCGCCGAGCACGAGCGCGCCGAGCGCCGCCAGGTGCGCGCGAACCTGGTGCAGCACCCCGGTGTGAATGCGCACCTCGACCAGCGACGCCTCGCCCGACCGCGACAGCACCCGGAAGGTCGACCGGGCCTCGCGCGCCTCTGGCCCTCCGGCCGCCGCTGGCTCGACCCGGTCGGCGCGGGCATGGCGGAGCGGCAGGTCGATCTCGCCCTCGTCGCCGATGGGGCCGGTAGTGAGGGCGAGGTACCGCTTGTCCACCCCGTCGCCGCGGAACTGTGCGCGCACGGCGAGCCAGGCGGTCCGGGTGCGCGCGGCGAGCAGCACGCCGGAGGTGCCGGTGTCGAGCCGGTGGCACAGGCCCCCTTCGCGCGGGTCGAGCGAGGCGGCGGCGCACTCGGGGTACCGGGCGACCAGCGCGTTGGCGACGGTGCCGGTCTCGCCGGGGTCGAGCGGGTGCGAGGGCACTCCCGCCTGCTTGTCGATGAACACCAGCGCCTCGTCCTCGCGCAGCACGGATAGCCGCGCGCCGGGTTCGGCGGTGGCGGTCCGGTCGGTTTCCCCGAACTCGACCTCGACGCGCTGGCCGGTGGCGGCGAGCTGGCCCTTCTTGGCGCGGCGCCCGTTGACGCGCACCGCGCCCGTCTCGAACAGCGCCTTCAGGCGGGCGCGGGAAAGCCCCAGTGCCTCGCCAACAATCAGGTCGAGGCGCCGGCCCGCGGTGCCTTCGCCCAAGGGGACCTCGCGCTTCACTCCGCCAGCGCCTCGTAGACCTCTTCGGCGGTCTGGTACCGGTCGTCGGGTTCTTTCCGGATGAGCCGGTGCGCCGCCCGCACCAACTGCGCGTCGCCGCCGGGGTTGAGGGTCGCGAGCGCGGGCGGTTCGGTCTCGAGCACCTTCTGCCAGAGGTCGTACGGCGTCTTCGCGTCGAACGGCGGCCGCCCGGCGAGCAGCTCGTACAGGATGACGCCGAGCGAGTAGACGTCGGCCCGGGCGTCGAGCGGTTCGCCCAGAATCTGCTCGGGGGCCATGTACCGGAAGGTGCCCACCAGTCGCCCGTCGGCGGTGACCGCCGCGTCGTCGGCGAGGAACTTGGCGAGGCCGAAGTCCATCAGCCGGACGATGCGGTCTTCGTCCACCATCACGTTCGACGGCTTCAGGTCGCGGTGCACCAGCCCGTGGCCGTGGATGTAGACCAGCGCCTGGCAGAGCTGCAGCATCGAGTCCTTCAACCGGCCGACCCGCTCGTGGTGGTTCAACTGGTAGAGGCTGAGCTCGGGCTGCCGCTTCGCCGGGTCATCGACGGGCTCGGGGGCGTTGTTGGGCAACTGGTACTCGCTCGAGACCGACGCGTCGGTGTCGGGTTCGTCGACGGCGTCGGCGAAGGCGCGCAGCGATTCGGGCCCCGAGCGGTAGCTCACCTCTTCGCTGGGAGTCTCTTCGGCATAGGCCGACACGCCGAACGGCGAGGCCGAGTCGTCGTCCGAGTCGTCGCCTTCGTCCGAGTCGTCCATCGTCGTGCTGCCGGCCATGGGGCCGACGACGGCCGCCGCCGCCCGGCCGGAACGGATGGCGCGGGTCAGCCCCATCGGCGACCCGAGCGCGTCGCCCGAGAGCGACAGGTAGTGGCGCAGCGTCAGCCCCTCGACCAGTTCCATCGCCAGGTAGGGGTAGCCCTGGTAGACGCCGGTGTCGAACACCTTCACGACGTTCGGGTGCGACAAGTCGTAGAGCGTCTCGAACTCGCGGGCCAGCCGCCGCGCCGCGCGGGGGTCGAGCGCCGGCCCGGCCGAGAGCAGCTTCAACGCCACGGCGTCGCCGTTGCGGCGGTCGATCGCGCGATAGACGGTCCCTACTCCTCCGCTGCCGATCGTCTCGAGGACGCGGTAGGGCCCGATGAGCTTCGGTGGCATGGAAGGCGAAATCCTAGGGAGCGACGCCGCGACGGTCAAACACGGAAAGAAACGAGAGCCTTCCCGGCCCGCCGGCAAACCCATGGACTTGGGCCGGACGGGGCCGCTAGGGTGCCTGGCTCGCATGGAAACCCCGGCGACGTCGGCGCTCGAGCGGCAGGTGAAGGCGGCGGGACCGCCGCGCCACGTCGGCATCATCATGGACGGCAACGGCCGCTGGGCCGAGGGGCGGGGCCGGCCGCGGGTCGAGGGCCACCGCGAGGGGTCGAACAGCGTCCGCGAGGTGACCCGGTGCGCCCGGCGCGTCGGCGTCGAGGCGCTGACCCTGTACGCCTTTTCGACCCAGAACTGGGCCCGGCCGCCGCTCGAGGTTGCGGCCCTGATGAGCCTCTTGCGCGAGTACCTCGAGAGCGAGCGCGCCGAGATTCTGGACAACGGCATCCGCCTGAACGCCATCGGCGACCTCGACCGGTTGCCGGCGATGGTGCGCAGTCCGCTGGACGCGCTCCGCGCCGACTCGAGCCGCAACACCGGCATGGTGCTGACGCTCGCCCTGTCCTACGGGGGACGCGAAGAGCTGGTGCAGGCGGCGCGCCGGCTGTGCGAGCGCGCGGTCGCGGGCGACCTGCGCCCCTCGAAGTTGGCCGAGGCCGACATCGAGGCGGCGCTGTGGACGGCCGGCCTGCCCGGCGTCGACCTGGTCATCCGCACGAGCGGCGAGATGCGCATCTCGAACTTCCTGCTCTGGCAGGTGGCCTACGCCGAATTGGTGTTCAGCGACCTGGCCTGGCCCGACTTCC
>JAHFDQ010000388.1 GCA_023248915.1 Archangiaceae bacterium
CACGGTGTCGCCCAGCCGGTCCGAGACGATGGCGCCGTTCGACCGCCGGGGAATGTACCCGAACCACGGCTCGTACCCGTCGAACTGGCTCGACATGATGCCCTCGCCCCGGGTGATGGTGAGGAACTCGCTGCGGAAGCCCACCAGCCCGCGCGCCGGAATGCGGAACTGCAGCCGGGTGCGGCCCGACCCGATGGCGCCCATGTCCACCATGCGGCCCTTGCGGGGCCCCAGGCGCTCGGTGACGACGCCCACCGACACCTCGGGCACGTCGCAGACCATCAGTTCCATCGGCTCGTGCACCTGGCCGTCGATTTCCTTGGTGACCGGCTCGGGGTTCGACGCCGTCAGCTCGTACCCCTCGCGGCGCATGGTCTCGATGATCATCGCCAGGGCGAGCTCGCCGCGGCCCACCACTCGGAAGGTGTCGGGGCTGGCGGTGTCTTCGACGCGAATCGAGACGTTCCGGTAGCTTTCCTTGAACAGCCGTTCGCGCAGGTTGCGCGACGTCACGTACTTGCCCTCGCGGCCGGCGAGCGGCCCGTCGTTCACCTTGAACAGCATCATCATCGTCGGTTCGTCGACGAAGATGCGGGGCAGCGCCTGGGGGCGCTCGGGCGCCGCGACGGTGTCGCCGATCGACACTTCTTCGATGCCGGCGAGGCTGACGATTTCGCCCGGGCCGGCGTCGGCCACTTCGGCGCGCTTCAGCCCCAGGTAGCCGTAGACCTTCAGCACCTTTCCGGGTTCCACCCTGCCGCCCTCGCGCACGATGGCGACCGGCATGTTCGGCACCACGCGGCCCGAGTGCACGCGGCCGATGATCAACCGGCCCACGTAGTCGTCGTAGTCGAGGTTGTCGACGAGCAGCTGCAGCGTGTCCTCGCCAGGGGGTGGCGCCGCCGGGGGCGCGATGTGCGAGATGATCGCCTCGAAGAGCGGCTGCAGGCTCTTGCCGGGCTGTTCCAGGCTGAGGGAGGCCTGACCGGCGCGCGCCACGGCGTACAGCACCGGGAACTCGAGCTGGGTGTCGTCGGCCCCGAGGTCGATGTAGAGCGAATAGACGGCGTCGAGCACCTCGCGGGGGCGGGCGTCTTGCCGGTCGATCTTGTTGATGACCAGCACCGTCTTCAGCCCCATGCCCAGCGCCTTGGACAGGACGAATCGGGTCTGGGGCAGGGGGCCTTCCGCGGCGTCGACCAGCAAGAGCACGCCGTCGACCAGGCGCAGGCCGCGCTCGACCTCGCCGCCGAAGTCGGCGTGGCCGGGCGTGTCGATGATGTTGATGTGGTGGCCCTGGTAGTCGACCGCGGTGTTCTTGGCGAGAATGGTGATGCCCTTCTCGCGCTCTAGGTCATTCGAGTCCATCACCCGGTCGGTGACCGCCTCGTTGCTGCGGAAGACGCCCGCCTGGCGCAGCATGAAGTCGACCAGCGTCGTCTTGCCGTGGTCGACGTGCGCGACGATGGCGACGTTACGGATTTTCTCCCGCTGTATCATTCGGCTCCAAGCTCAGAAGAGCGCGCGCTTATATTCTCATGCAGGCGCGCTGGCAACGGACGCTCTGGCAGAGAGCCTTCGGCCGGCCGAACGCTACGACTTCAGCACCCGTTCGTTCAGGAAGCGCCGCACCGTCCGGCCGACCAGCTCGGGCCGTTCGAGCGGCGCGGTGTGGGTGCCTCCGGGCACGAGCAGGAACTCGGCGCCGTCGATGGCCTCGGCCATGCGCCTCGACAGCCAGCCCGGAGTGAATCGGTCGCGTTCGCCGCCCACCACCAGCGTCGGCACGTCGATGTCGCGGAGGTGGTCCCACACCGAATGATCTTTCAGCGAGTCGAGCGTGCGGATGAAGGCCACCGGGTGCATGGCGGCCAGGTGATCGAAATACGGCACCATGTCCTCGCGGCGCATCAGGTCGGGGTTGAGCTCGGCCTTCATCGCGAAGCTGACCGCGAAGTCGGTGCGCAGCACCTTCCCGATGACGCGCCTCGCCAGGTCGGGGTTGTGTTCGACCACCTCGCGAATGAACGGGAAGGCCCGGCGCAACAAGGTGTGATCATGCCAGGTGTCCAGCGGGTTGCCGTAAGAGCCACACAAGAGCACCAGGCCCTGCACCCGCTCGGGGCAGCGGCGGTGGTACTCGAGCGCCACCTGCACGCCCATCGAGTGGCCGAACACCACCGCCCGGCTCACCCCGGCGGCTTCGACCACTTTCTCGAGGTCGCTCATGATCTGCTCGACGCCGATGGCTCCGGGCTCTTGAGGAAACGACGACTTGCCGTGGCCCCGGTAGTGCCACCGCACCACCCGGAACCGGTTCTTGAGCTCGGGCAGCAGGTACTTCCAGGCGAAGCCGTCGCAGCCGAGGCCGTCGCACAGCACCATCGCGGGCTCGCCGTCGCCCTCGACCTGGAAGTGCACCGACGCTCCGTCGGGCAGCGCCAGCCAGTCTTGCCGGAAGTAGCGGCTCAGGCGCTGGCCTCTTCGGGTTCCTCGGTGTCGTCGCCGCCCTCGGGGGGCCTTGGGTCGAGCCCGTACTTGGCGATCTTGAGGATGAGGTTCGAGCGGCTGATGCCCAGCTCGCGCGACAGGCGGCTCTTGTTGTTGTGGGTGCGGACGAGCCCCTGGTGAATCATCTCGCGCTCCAGTTGCTCGACCGCGGCGTTCAGCTTGCCGTTCGCGCCGAGGGAAGGCAGGAAGGCGGCCCCGCCCGGGGTGACGGTGTCGCGAATGCGACTCGAGATCAGGTCTCCGGGAATGACGTCGAGGTCCGACCCGAGCACCAAGAGCCGCTCGATCTCGTTCTCCAGCTCGCGAATGTTGCCGGGCCAGGCGTAGGCCGCCATCACCGCCACCGCGTCGGGGGCCAGGCCGCGCGCCCGCTGCCCTTCGCGGTGGTGCTTCTTCAGGAAGTGGTCGATGAGGATGGGCAGGTCGTCGCGCCGCTCGCGCAAGGACGGCACCTGAATGCGGATGACGTTGATGCGGTAGAACAGATCTTCTCGGAACTCGCCCTTCTTGACGAGGTCGGTCAAGTCCTTGTGGGTGGCGGCGATGACCCGGACGTCGACCTCTTTGCCCTGGGTGCCGCCCACCGGGAAGAAGGCCCCTTCCTGCAAGACGCGCAGCAGTTTTACCTGCAAGGCCGGCGACATGTCGCCCACCTCGTCGAGGAAGAAGGTGCCTCCGTCGGCGACCTCGAACAGGCCCTTCTTGTCCCGCAGCGCGCCGGTGAACGAGCCCTTGGTGTGGCCGAACAGCGCGCTCTCGAGCAGGTTGTCGTTGAAGGCCGAGCAGTTCTGCACCACGAAGGGCTTGTCTTTGCGCGGGCCGTTGTAGTGAATGGCGCGCGCCACCAGCTCTTTGCCGGTGCCCGATTCGCCGTTGATCAGCACCGTCGAGTCCGAGTTGCAGACCTTCTCGAGCAGCCGAAACACCTCGAGCATCGGCGCCGACTTGCCGATGATGTTCTCGAACTTGTACCGGTCGGAAAGCTCGGACGAGAGCGTCTGGATGGTCTCGTCGCGGCGAGTCATCTCGGCCTCGTAGTTGGCGATCTCGTTGACGCCGAACTCGAGCAGGTCGGACAGCTTGTCGATCTCGGACAGAACCATCGTGGGCACGCGTTCGGCGGCCCGGTCGAGGTCGGTCGCGCCCGGGTTCAGCTCGCGGATCTTCGCCTTGGCCACTTCGGCGTCGCGTTCGTTCAGGGCCTGGCGGGCGAAGCCTTCGACGAAGATCATGCCCTCGTACTCGCCGCTGATGTAGAGCGGGGCTCCGACGATGGCGAACCCGAGGTGGCAGTCGTGGAATTGCGCGCGCCGCAGCTTCTTCGACCCCTTGAACTTCTCGTGCAGCACCCGGACCGACTGGTTGCAGCGGCGAAAGCCTTCCTTCGAGAACAGCGACAGCCGGCAGAAGTCGTTCGGCGGAGGGACGATGTCCCCCTTCTGCCATTCGAGCACCGTCCCCTGCTTGTCGGCGAAGCCGAGCTCGGAACGCCACCACTTGCGGATGACGTCCTTGAGCATGATGATGGTGTGCAGGTTCTGATGCTTCTCGAAGTCCATGAACCTCCTGACCTTTCTCCTGACCCAAGACAGGACAGCTTGGGACAGCAAGTGTCCGAATTCTAGCCGGTAATCGACCCCGATCGATACATACTCGGCTCTCTTTCATTTGAGTACCTCTCCTCACAGCCACGGCGACCACGAGGGCCCGCCCACGCCCCGCGCGCCCGGCACCGACGAGGACCGGCGGCGCGACTGGAAGCGGCTGTGGGCCACCCTGGCGCTGACGGCGACCATCGCCGTGGCCGAGGCGGTGGGCGGGTACCTGTCGAATTCGCTGTCGCTGATGTCCGACGCGGGCCACATGCTGACGGACATCTCGGCGATCGGCCTGTCGCTGGTGGCGCTGTACTTTTCGGGGCGGCCGGCCAACGTCAAGAAGACGTACGGGTACTACCGCGGAGAGATTCTCAGCGCGCTGTTGAACGGGGTGCTGCTGCTCGGCATCAGCGGCGTCATTCTCTACGAGGCCTACGAGAGGTTCCGCGCTCCGGCGGACGTGCGGCTGGGCACGGCGGCGGTGGTGGCCGCCATCGGCCTGGCGGCGAACCTCTTGGCGATCCGCTTTCTGCGCCACGCGCACTCGATGAACGTCCGCGGGGCGCTCTTGCACGTCATCGGCGACGCCCTGTCCTCGGTGGGCGTGCTGGTCGGCGTCGGAGTCATCTGGCTGACGGGGTGGACCTCGGTCGACGCGGTGCTGGCGGTGGCGATCTCGGGAATCATCATCGTCGGCTCGGTGAGGCTGGTGCGCGACGCGGTGGACGTGCTGCTCGAGGCGGTGCCCGCGCACGTCGACCTGGACGCGCTGAAGGCGCGCATGCTGGCGGTGCCGGGCGTCTCGGCGGTACATGATCTTCACGTCTGGACCATCTCGAGCGGCATCTACGCGCTCTCGGCGCACCTGGTGGTGCCGGACCCCCGGCTGTGCGCCAACGACGACATCCTGACCGCGGTGAAGCGAGACCTCTTCGACCGGTTCGGAATCGATCACACCACCATCCAGATCGAGAGCGAAACCTATGCCCACGTCGGGCCGGTGCACTGAAGGTGCGGATCATCGCCGGCAGCGCCCGGGGTCGCCCGCTGAAGGGGCCCAAGGGGGCCGACCCCATTCGCCCCACCGCCGACCGGGTGCGCGAGACGATCTTCAACCTGCTGGGGCAGTGGATGGACGGCCTGGCCGTGCTCGACCTCTACGCCGGCACCGGGGCGCTGGGGCTCGAGGCGGTGTCGCGGGGGGCCCGCCAGGCCGTGCTCGTCGACCAGCACCGCGAGGCGGTGGCGCTGTGTCGGGCCAATACCGAGGCGCTCGGCTTCGGCGACCGGGTCGAGGTGGTGGCGACTCCGGTCGACCGCGCGCTGGCCCGGCTCGGGCGCGAAGGGCGGGCCTTCGACCTGGTGTTCGCCGACCCGCCTTACGCGGCCCGCGCGGTGCCGGCCATCCTCGAGCAGGTCGACCGGCTGGGCCTGCTCGCTCCGGGCGGCCGCCTTTGCGTCGAGCATGACAAGCGCGAAGAGGCCGCCGACAGCTCGGGCGGCCTCGCCCGCGACGACCAGCGCACCTTCGGGGACACCCGGGTGAGCCTCTACGCTCGTGCTTGACCGGGCTGGAACGGCCGATGAGACTTCCCGGCCATGCCCATCGCCATCTACCCCGGCTCGTTCGACCCGTTGACCAACGGGCACCTGAGCCTCATCCAGCGCGGCCTGAAGATGTTCGACCGGGTGGTGGTGGCGATCACCAACAACCCCAACAAGAAGGCGTCGCTGTTCTCGGTGGAAGAGCGCCGGCAGCTCATCCGCGACGCGGTGCCCGACGCTCGCGTCGAGGTAGACGACTTTCAGGGGCTGTTGGTGCAGTACGCGCGCCGGAAGGGTGTCAGCGTCATCTTGCGGGGCCTTCGCGCGGTGTCGGACTTCGAGTACGAGTTCCAGATGGCGAACATGAACCGCCACCTCAAGCCGCACATCGAGACCGTCTTCATGACCGCAGGCGAGAGCTACTTCTACACCGCGTCGCGGCTG
>JAHFDQ010000063.1 GCA_023248915.1 Archangiaceae bacterium
ACGTGTGCGGCGGGAACACCGCGCGGGCCACCTCGCCGTTCGTCTCGAAGGCGCGACGCACCTCTGGAAAGAGGCAGGCCAGCTCGCGACCCATGCCCACCGACTGCGAACCCTGTCCGGAAAAGAGGAACGCAACCTTGCCGGCGCGCGGCCCCTGCCCGAAGTAGACGCCGGACGGCGCGGGCTCGCTCTGTTCGAGGCAGCGCTTCGCCGCGGCCAGTCGCTGCTCTGCGCCCTGCCCCTTGCCCACCACCACCACCAGCCGCTGAACCGAGCTGGCGTCGAAGTCGCGCCGCGACCTTGCCGCGGCCTCACGCAGCCCGTCGGCGTCGAGCGCCGTCAGCGCCGAGACCGCCTGCGCGAGCGCCTCTTTCGTCGCACCACCCAAGGTGAAAACTTCGACCGAGCCGTCCCAGGCCGGAACCGGCGCATCGCCTTCGTGCTCCTCGAGCACCAGGTGGAAGTTGCTGCCCCCGAAGCCGAACGAGCTGACCCCCGCCCGGCGCGGGTGGCCAAGAGGAGCGAGCCACGGGCCCGCCTCGACCGGTAAGTAGAACGGGCTCTTCTCGAGCCCCAGCGCGGGGCTGGGCGCGTCGATCTTGATCGTCGGCAGCACCACCTTGTGGTGCAGCGCCAGCGCCGCCTTGATGAGCCCCGCGGCGCCCGCGGCGGCCTTGGTGTGGCCCACCTGCGACTTGACCGAGCCCAAAGCGCACCAGCGCCCCTCGGCCCGGTCCTCGCGGAAGACGCTCTGAAGCGCTTCGAATTCGCAGACGTCTCCGGCCTTGGTGCCGGTGCCGTGCGCCTCGACCAGCTCGACCGTCGAAGGCGACACCCGCGCCGCCGCGTAGGCCGACCGAAGCGCCCGCGCCTGGCCCGAGGCCAGCGGGGCGTAGATGCTCTTGGCCCGCCCGTCGCTCGAGGTGCCGACCCCCCGGATGACCGCGTACACCCGGTCGCCGTCCCGCTCGGCGTCGGCCAGGCGCTTCAGCACAACCATGCCCAGCCCTTCGCCGAGCACCGTCCCGTCCGCGCCGGCCGCGAACGGCCGCGCGTCGCCGGTCGGAGACAGGGCCGGAGTCTTGCTGAAGCACATCTGCATGAAGATGTGGTTGAGCGCATCGACGCCGCCGCCCAGCACCAGGTCCGCCTGGCCGGAGCGGAGCTCGAGACACGCCAGGTGCAGCGCCGACAGCGAGCTGGCGCAGGCGGCGTCGACGACGCAGTTGGTGCCACCGAAGTCGAGCCGGTTGGCGATTCGCCCGGCGACGACGTTGCCCAGCAGCCCGGGGAAAGAGTTTTCCTGCCAGCCGACGTAGGACTTGGCGATGCGGTCGACCACCTCGTCGGCGGTGCCCTCGTCCACGCCCGACTCGGAGAGCGCGCGGCGCCAGTGGGGGTGACCCAACCGGGCGCCCAGCGAGATGACCAGCTCCTGCGTCCCGGTGACTCCGAGGATGACCGCGGCGCGGCTCTTGTCCCACGCGCCGTCGTCGGGGTACCCGGCGTCTTCCATCGCGCGTTTGGCGACCCACAGCCCGAGCAACTGCGAGGTGTCGGTCGCCTCGAGAATGCTGGGCGGAATGCCGAACTCGGTGGGATCGAAAGCGACCTTGTCGAGGAAGGCTCCCCGCCGGCCGTAGGTCTTGTCCGGGGCCTTCGGGTCGGCGTCGAAGTAGTCGTCGACCGACCAGTAGTCGGCCGGCACCTCGCGGACGGCGTCCTCGCCCGTGCGCAACAGCCGCCAGAAACCCTCGAGGTCGGCGGCGCGGGGGTAGAGCGCCCCCATGCCGATGATGGCGATGGGGTCGTCGGACGGGCCGGCGTCGGGCTCCACCGGCGCCTCGGGGCTTTCGTTGCGCGCGGGGGCCAACAGCGCGCTTGCCTCGGCCTCGCGCAAGGGCTCGAACCGGTCCGCCTCGGCGGGAACCGGCACTCCCTGGGCGCGGAGCGCCGCCGCCCGGGTGAGCACCAGCGCTCCCGCCATGAGATTCAGCGCGATCGGCACCACCCGCCGCTCTTCCCACGGCTCGAGCCAGGTGCCCCGCACCCAGTCGTTGAAGGCACCCATGCCGGGCCCGCACCAGATCTGAAAGTCC
Organism: Archangiaceae bacterium; assembly: GCA_023248915.1. Lineage (GTDB taxonomy): Bacteria > Myxococcota > Myxococcia > Myxococcales > Myxococcaceae > JAHFDQ01. Next base: position 2,100 of record JAHFDQ010000063.1, read on the forward strand.
ATGCGCCGGTCGGCCAGCCCCTCGTTCGCCCAGCGCGAGGCGCGCCCCAGGTAGGACCGGAAGACGAGCGCCATCTTGCGCTTGCCGTCGAGCCCGGCCGGCACCGCCTGGCCCCGTTCTGAGAAGAAGCGGCAGCAGCCGTCCCACACCTGCTCGAGGGTCTCTTTGAAGAAGGTTTGTTCGAGCTCGGCTTTCGCCGGCGCCGGCAATTCGTCCAGCGAGGCGTGGGCGCGGTACAGCTCGTACAGCTTCGCGGCGCGCACCGCGAACAGGGTGCCCTTGGTGAGCACCTGCACCTTCACGCCCATCTCGAACATGTCGGCGGCCGGAGCCATCGCCACGTCGGTGGCCGCCGCCTTGGCGAGCATCGAGCGGACGAGGTCCGAGGTGCCCGCCTCGCGGGTGCACTGGTTCACCGAGCCGGTGACGACGTAGGCCGCGCCCATCGAGAAGGCGGCGGCGACCGAGGCGGGGGTGGCGATTCCGCCGGCGGCGCCGATGCGCGGGCGTTCGGGGTAGCGGTGGGCCTCACAGGCCGCGTCGCGCAAGGCCAGCAGCCTCGGCAAGAGCAGCACCAACGGCCGGTTGTCGGTGTGCCCCCCAGAATCGGCCTCGGCGGTGACGTCGTCGGCCAGCGGAATTTCCTGGGCCAGGTCGGCCTCCGCCCGCGTCAGTTGGCCGCGCTCGACCAACTGCTCGAGCAGCCTCGCCGGCGGCGGTTCGAGGAACTTCTGGGCGACCTCGACCCGCGAGACCTTGGCCATCACCCGGTTGGGGGCGACCACGCGACCGTCGGCGGCCCGGTGAATGCCGTGCACCCGGTAACGCACCAGGGGCAGAGTCAGATCCAGGTAGGCCGAGGCTCCCACCAGCCGCAGCCCGCGGCGGAGGAACAATTCGACCAGCGCTTCCTCGAGCCCGGGCTCGCTGGGCGACTGAATGAGATTCACGCCGAAGGGCAGGCCGGACAGGCTCGTCTCGAGCCGCGCGAGCGCCGCCTCGACCCGGGGCAGCGGCAACCCCGCGGCTCCGAAGAAGCCGAGCATTCCTGCCTTCGCGACCGCCTCGACCAGCTCTTCCGAGGCGATGCCGTTGGCCATCTCGCCCGCGACGTAGGAGAGGCGGGTGCCATGCGCCGCGCGGAACCCGGGGTCGCCGAGCGAATCGGCCGACAGGGGCGGCACGTAGGCGAGCAACGGGCGTTCTCCCTCGACTGGGCGGGCTCCGAGGCGAACCTGTCCCCCGACGACGACCGCCGGCCCTCCCGGTTCCGCCACCACGCACACCGGCTCGTCGAGGCGAGCCAGGGCCTTGGCCAGGGCGCCCGGCCCCGAGCGCACCCTGCCCTCGCCCCGCCACGCCCCGAGGGCTGGGCGGACGCTGCCGTCGGTCTTCTGCATCGAGGTGTCTCCCTACCGTAGGCGCGGGCTTCTACCAAGGACGGGAGGGTCTCCGTCGAAGAATTCGCCTTTCGACGCTCGGGACAGCGGCGGCCTTTCTGGCTAGGGTGCGGCGCCGCGCAACCTGGCATGTCCTCGCTCCTCGACAGACGCGTCGTGCTCGTGACCGGGAAGGGGGGGGTCGGTCGCAGCACGGTGACCGCGGCCATGGCGCTGTTGGCCCGGCGCGCGGGCAAACGGGTGCTGGTGACCGAGCTGGGCGACGGCGGCACCGACTACTCGGCCCTGGCCCGCATGTTCGGACAAGACAGACTGCCCGAGACCTCGGCCCCGCTGACCGACGGCATCGACGGCTCGCTGCTCTTGCCGGGCACCGGCCTCGAGCTGTTCCTCACCGCCCTGTTGCGCTTCGGCCCGCTGGCCCGGGCGGCGGCGCACTCCGACGCGCTCCGGCGGCTGCTCAACGCCGCGCCATCCTTTCGCGAGATGGGCATCTTCTTCCACCTGCTCACCTACCTGCGCGAGAAGCGGCCCGACGGCACACCCGCGCACGACCTGGTGCTGGTGGACATGCCTGCGACGGGCCACACGCTGGCGCTCACCGCCCTGCCGGCGGTGCTCTTGCGGCTGGTCAGCCGGGGCCCCATTCCCGACGCGCTGCGCGAGGGGCAGAGCTACCTGAACAACCCCGAGACCGGCGCGGCCTACGTGGTGACGCTGCCCGAGGCGCTGCCGATCTCCGAGGCGCTCGAGCTGGCCGAGGGGTTGAAAGCCAACCAGATGCCCATCGGCGGCATCGTGCTCAACCGCATTCCCGCCGACCCCTTCACGAGCGGCGAGAAGGCGGCCCTCGGGCCGCTCATCGAGTCGAACGCCTGGTACGGAGCGGACGGGTTCCGCCGCATTCTCGAGTCGCAGCGCTGCTCGAAGCGGCTGGTGCAGGCGTCGGAAGTGCCGGTGCTCGAGGTGAACGAATCGGACCGCACCGGGCCGCACCTGCTGGAATACGTCGCCGACTCGCTGGTCGCCGGGGTGCCGGCATGAAGTTGCCCGACGGCGCTTCCCCGCGGTCACTGGCGCACCTGACCCAGCACGCCCGCATCATCGTCTGCTGCGGCGCGGGCGGAGTCGGAAAAACCACCACCGCCGCCTCGCTGGCCATCGCCGCCGCCCAACTGGGGCGCAAGGTGCTGGTGCTCACCATCGACCCGTCGAAGCGACTGGCCGAGGCGCTGGGGGTGACGCGCAACCCTCCCCGGCCGGTGCCGCTGCCGGACCGCTACCAGGCCGCCGCCGGCATCGAGGCCCCCGGCAGCCTCGAGACGTGGATGCTCGACCCGAAGCTGGTCTCGGACCAGGCGGTGCGGCACTTCGCCAAGAGTGAAGAGGCGGCGAACGCGATTCTGGGCAACCGCATCTACCAGCAGGCCACCGCCATCGTCGCAGGGCTGCACGAGTACACGGCGATGAAGGCGCTGCACGGCTTCATCACCGAGGGGCGCTACGAGCTGGTGGTGCTGGACACGCCCCCCTCGCGCAACGCGCTCGACTTTCTCGACGCGCCGTCGCGCCTGGCCCGGTTCCTCGACGGCCCGGTGTTCAAGCTGTTCCTGCCCAAGGAGGGCAGCCTGGTGGCGCGGGCCGCCTCGCGCCTGGTCAACCGGGTGATGCACAGCGTCTTCGGGCACGAGTTCGCCACCGAGCTGACCCAGTTCTTCGCGGTCTTCTCCGAGCTGTTCGGGTCGCTGAACAGCGATCTTCAGGACATGCGAACCCTCATGACCGGGCCGGACGTGGGCTTCGTCCTGGTCAGCTCGCCGAGCCCCGAGGCGCTGACCGAGGCCCACTTCTTCCAGGACCGCATTCGCCAGCTCGAGCTGCCGTTCGCCGGCTTCGTGCTGAATCGAAGCTGCGCGAGGAACGAGCACCTGAGTTTTCCCGACCCCGCCCACTTCGCCGGAGGAGCGAGCGCCGAGACGGTGAGCGCGGTCGAGAAGCTGAAGGTGCTGGCGAGGGCGTCGCACCTCCAGTCGATGCGCGACAAGGGAGTGCTCGCCGACCTCGCCCTCCGGGCAGGGGGCGAGGGCTTCGCGATGGCCCTGCCCAGCCTCGACGGCGGCGCCAGCGACGTGGGAAACCTGGTCGCCCTGGCGAAGACGGTCCTCGACGAGCGGCGGAGCGGGCCCAGGTAGGCCGCCTACCCGCCGCTGGGCACGCCCTTCACGCCGTCGCCTGGGGACTGCGGCGGCGGCACCCGGGGCGATTCGCCGGCCACCGCGAAGGTCATCACCCGGAAGAGCGTCGCGCCCCCAAAGGTCCCCGAGACGCTGACCACCAGGTTCGACCGCTCGGGCCCCGAGCTGAAGGCCACGTCGAACGAGCGCGCCTCTCCCCGCGCCACGGACGCCGCGGCGATCGGCTTGGTGGCGCCCGCCACTGTCAGGCCGTCCACGCCGCTGACTTCCGCGGACACGTTCGTGCCGTCCGACTCGAATCTCAGCGTCACGTGGGCCGAGGTTTGCGACAGGTCGACCTCCGCCGACACCGGCGCCATCATCTTGCCGTTCTCGGGAAGCGGCGCGGTGAAGCGGGTCGTCGCAGGGGCGGCCCTCTCCGCGCGGGTGCACGCCAGCAACAGTCCGGGCAGCACGGCAAGCAACATCAGTCTCACGGCCTTCTCCTTCTGCATTTCACTGCACCGTCACGGCGACGTTGTAGTCGCCCGAAGTGGTTCCGAAGCCCGTCAGCACGGCCACGTACCTGGCCCCGCTCTGGCTCGAGAAGGTGACCGTCTCGGTGCCCGAGGTATTGGCGTCGGCCTTCCCCAACTGGGCGCCGCGCTGGTAGACGGCGAGGGCCACGTCCTGGGACGAGGTCGCCGTGACGGTGATGGTCGCGCCGTTGCCCTGAAACACGTAGTACTGGTTCTGCTGCCAGGTGTTGGGCAGGTACCCTCCGCCCAGCCCGATGGTGCCGCTGTAGGGCAAGGCCGCGGTGGTGAAGATGCCGCGCAGGTCGGTGTCGCCGTCGCCGAAGCCGGTGGTGACTGGCCCCACTCCGTAGCGCGCCAGGAGCGAGTCGACCGCCGTCACGTTCACGCCCGACTGCTGCTTGAGCCCAGCGACGAAGGAGGCCAGCGTGGTGACCGCGTCGGTGTCCTTCTCGGGCCCCACCATCACGTCGTAGATGGGCCCAAGGCCCAGCGAGACCTGGTCGAAGGACTCGTTGGCGGGATCGTACAGGTCGAACAAGAGGCGCAGCACGCTCGACTCGGAGAAGCCGTTGGGAGTCGGGTCATCGGTGGGAGTCGGTTCGGTCTCTGCGTCGAAGCCGAAGGCGGTGAGGCTGCCCCCTGACCAGACGGTGTCGGTGTAGACGGTCTCGGGCAGCACCATCGACGCGAGCGCGTTTCCCCACGCCTCGCCAAACGCGATTCGCGGGTCGAGCACGTCACCGGGGCCGTGGCGCCCGCCCGGGCTGTCCGAGCGCGAGAGGTTCGCCTCGAAGTAGTGCCCCCACTCGTGGACGATGACGTGGGTGTCGAACTCGTCGGAATCGGCGCCCGCCTTGCCGAGCACGTAGATCTCACCGTCGGACGACGAGAAGTGCGAGGTGTTGATGAACCCCTGCGCCAGGTCCCCAGACTGCGGCACGTTGTCGGGGCTCCAGTTGACCTTGAGCGGAGGAAACTGCACCGAGCGCACGGCCATGAAGGCCTTCGACGCCGTGTACATCGAGTCGAGGATGGCGAAGGGCGCGGCGATGCGCTTGGCGGCGTCGTAGGACGTCCCCGTCCACCCGTGGCGCGCGTGGAGGTTCAGGGTGCCGTTGCCGGACGGCGCGGCCCCGGTCACCGCCCAGAGCAGGTTGCTGTCGGTGTTGTCCTCGACCCGGATCTCGGGGTTGGAGGTCTTCGCCAACGCCTGGACGGTGAGGGCGCCTCCGCTCGAATTGAAGGACAGCGAGTAGTTGCCGGACTCGTCGGTGTTGGTCGCGGCCAGGACGTTGGAACCCTCGACGACTCTCACCACGCCGTTGCGAACCGGCTTCTCGACTGCATTGGCAAAGTCGAGCCTCCCCACCTGGGTCGACGGCGAATACACCGCCGGCACGAAGTCGTAGGTGACTCTGCCCGAGACGGTGGTGCCGCCCGAACCTCCACTGCCGCCGCCCACGCCACCGCCACCCCCGCCCGAGCCGTCGCCAGAGGTATCGGGGAAGTCGCACCCGGCCGACGCGAGAATCGCCGCCCCTGCCAGGAACCTCAGGAATCGCCCTGCTCGAAACCAGGTCACGTGCGCGGCCCTCCCAACGGGGCCGGAGAATACACGGGGCCGGCCCTCAACGGAGTTCAGAATCTGTTTGCCGGGCGGTCTCGACCCAGCCACCACATGTTCGGCATGAGAGTTGCCTTTTTTCATGCTAAAACGGCATCATGATTGCCAGACATGTCACGCTCCCCAGAGGCAGCTGCTTTCTGCTGGGGCCCCGAGGCACCGGGAAGTCCACCTGGATTCGCTCGGTGCTTCCGGACGCGCTGTGGGTCGACCTGCTCAAGGAGTCGACCTTCGCAGAGTTGGCAGGGAAAGCCGACCGCCTCGAAGCGATGGCCGACGGCCTGGGCACCACGACGGTCGTCATCGACGAAGTCCAGAAGCTCCCTGCCTTGCTCGACGAGGTCCACCGCCTCATCGAAACGCGGAGATTTCGCTTCGTCCTCACCGGGTCGAGCGCCCGAAAGCTACGCCGCTCGGGAACCAACCTCCTCGCCGGCCGCGCCCGCACGCTCACCATGCACCCCTTCACCGCCAGTGAGCTCGGCCGCGCCTTCGACCTCCAGCACGCGATCCGGTACGGGTTACTGCCGACGGTTTGGGCCGGTGATGATCACGACGAGTACCTTCGCAGCTATGTCGGCACGTACCTGCGCCAAGAGGTGCAGCAAGAGGCGCTGGTGCGAAACATCGGCAGCTTCAGCCGGTTTCTGGAAGCGGCCAGCTTCTCGCAGGCCGCGGTCCTGAACATGCAGTCGATCGCCGCCGACTGCGGCATCAACCGAAAAACGGTCGAGAATCACTTCGACCTGCTGGAGGATCTTCTGCTCGCCGTCCGCCTGCCCGTTTTTCGAAGAAAGGCAGCGCGGAGGCTCGTCGTCCACCCAAAGTTCTTCTTCTTCGACGCAGGGGTCTATCGAGCCCTTCGTCCCAGGGGGCCGCTCGACACTGCCGCGGACATCGACGGCGCGGCCATCGAAACGGTCGTTCTCGAAGCGCTCAGGGCGGAAACTGCGAACCGTGGGCTCGGCTACGAGCTGTTCTACTGGCGCTTGCAGGACGGCACGGAAGTCGATTTCGTGCTCTACGGCGAGCGAGGATTGCACGCCCTCGAGGTCACGCGCTCGTCGACCTTCAGAGAGCGCGATTTGGCCGGGCTCAGGCTCTTTTGCTCGGACTACCCTGCCGCGAAAGGCCACCTGTTCTACGGCGGAACCCGCAGCTATCGCTTCGGGTCAATCGAGGTCTTGCCGTTGGGCGAGGGGATCTCGGCGCTACCGACGGTCCTTGGTGCGAAGGCCTGAGCGGTGCGCTTGCTGGGCCTTCTTCCGGGACTCTTTCAAGCGAAACCGGACGACCCGGCGGACCAGATCGAGCGGCAGAGGCTTGTCCTTGGGAAACTGAACCGACCCCTTGCCGCTCCGGTAGGCCTTGAGCTCGTCCTTGAAGGCCTTGATGCCTCCCGAGGTCGGGTAGAAGCCGACGTGGTTCGCGTACCCGGCGAAGTGGACGAGGTGCTTGCCGTCCAGGTCGAACGTCGGGATGGCGTAGCTGAGGGTCTCGACCGCGTCGGGCGCCTCTGCGCGGATGGCAGCCCGAATCTGCTCGAGCAGCCCGCGGACCGGCTCGGGAAACGGGGCGATGTACTCGTCGATCGCGCTCATGGCTTCCTCCCAGGTCGACAATGATTCCATTCAGCCTGCGAATCCAGAGCGGTAGAGTCCAGCGCACCATGGTCGAGCTCGAGACGCGTTTCGAAGTGCAGGGCCGGAAGCTGCTCACCATCGGCTGGTTCGAAGGGTCAGGAACCGGCCGGGTTGTGCTGGACGGCCCCAACGACGAGCGCGAAGAGGTGCAGGTCGCCGGCCTCGACGCGTCGCTCCTGGTCGAGGTTCAGGAAGCGATGTCCGAACCGCCGCCACCGGTGCGCCCGGGCACGGCGGCGAAGGTGCACGTGCGGCTCGACATGGACGGGGCCCGCGTCACCCGGTCGATGGAATTCAAGGGCAGCGGCACGCTGCTCGACGAGCTGTGCGTGAAGCTGCTGGGCATGGCCGAGATGATGGTGCAGGGCGAGAAGCTGAAGAAGATCGTCGCGGCCTTGAAGGCTCGGGCCCGGTAGCGCCCGGGTCTCAGGGCTGAGGCGGCGACGCCGAGTTCCGGGGGAAGAAGGCCCCCGGCCCTTCCCGGACGAAGTCGGTCGAGTTATCGCCCTGGTCGGTGCCGTTCCCCAGGCCGGTGTCCGCGCCGCCCAGCGCCATGCTCGCGACCGTCGAGGCGGGGTTGGCCTTGCGGACCTGCACGGTGCCGCTGATGTCGGCCGGCGCCGGGCTGGTTTCCGACACCTGCGACGTGGCGCCGTACCCCACCATGTCGATGTAGGCGGGGTCGGAAGGCAGCGGCGTCGCGGGCGGCGTGGACGGCGACTTCCAGATCAGCAGCGAGCCGTCTGACCCGCTGAGGTTCTTCACGTACTGCGCGTCCCACGGGACGCCGAAGGAATAGGTGGTGTCGGACGCGCGATAGACCGCGAGGTAGTAGTGGTGCGCCGGAACGGTGCCCGAGAGCGTGGCGAGGTTGAAGCTCCAGCTGGTGGGATTGGCCGCGGACCGATACCAGAGCGTGTAGCCGGTCAAGTCGATCGCGCTCGAGGTCGGGTTGTACATCTCGACGAAGTCGTCGGTGCCGCCGGCAGGCCCGGACCCGCAGACTTGGCTGATCACCAGGTGGTTGGCCAGGTAGCACGTCGCGGGCGCGTCGCAGACGACGCCGGTGCCCGGCGCGTCGCAAACATTGGACCCGGCGCAGCCCGTCGGCCCGGAGCAGGGCGCTCCCAGCCCGACGATCGCCGGCCCGCCACAGACGTCGCAGGCGTTCTTCGCGACGGGAGTACAGACCGTGTCCGTTCCCCCGCCGTTGCAGGCCAGGGTGCTGGCGCAGCCCGACGACGCGGTGCAGGCGTCGCCGATGCCCGTAACCACCGGCCCGCCGCAGACGCCGCAGGCGTTCCGCCCGACCAGGGTGCACGCCAGCCCGTCGCCCTGCGCGTTGCATGCGTTGGCGCTGTCGCAGCCGCTCGAGTCGACGCATGCCGAACCCACGCCCGAGACCGGAGTCCCCCCGCAGACGCCGCACTCGTTCTTCGCGACCGGGGTGCAGACCGTGTCCGTTCCCGCGCCGTTGCAGGCCAGGGTGCTCGCGCAGCCCGACGAGGCGGTGCAGGCGTCGCCGATGGCCGTCACCGCCGGCCCGCCGCAGACGCCGCAAGCGTTCCGGCCCACCGGGGTGCAGGTCAGCCCGTTGCCCAAGACGTTGCACGCGTAGAGGCTTGCGCAGCCGCTCGCTTCGACGCACGGCGAACCCACGCCCGAGACCGGCGCGCCCCCGCAGACGCCGCACTCGTTGCGGTCGACCGGCTGACAAACCGTGTGGGCGAGATCGGCCGCGCACACCTTCGCGCTCGCGCAGCCCGAGGCCGCCGCCGTGCAGGCCGAACCGAAGTCGGGCAGCGCCGCCCCGCCACAGAGGCCGCACTCGTTCCGTGCCACCGGCGTGCAGGTCACCCCGTTGCCCAGCGAGTTGCAGGCCCAGGTGCTGCCGCAGCCGCCCGAATCGACGCAGGGAGAACCCACTCCCGAGACCGGCGCGCCCCCGCAGACGCCGCACTCGTTGCGGTCGATGGCCTGGCAGACGGTGTGGGCCTGGTCGCCGGTGCACACCTTCGTGCTCGGGCAGCCCGACGACGCCGCGCAGCTCGCGCCGAAGTCAGGCAGCGCCGCGCCGCCGCACAGGCCGCACTCGTTGCGGCCCACGGAAGTGCAGGCAACGCCCAGCTTCTGGCTGTTGCACGCGTAGGTGCTGACGCAACCGACCGAGTCGATGCAGTTGGTGCCCAGGCCGGAAACTATCGGCCCGCCGCACAGGCCGCACTCGTTCACCACCACCGGGGCGCACATCGCCGCGTCGCCGGCCGCGGTGCAGACGCCAACGCTGGCGCAACCCGACGAAGCCGTACAGGCCGCGCCCAATCCGGTCACCACCGGGCCGCCGCAGAGCCCACAGTCGTTGGCGACCACCGGCTGGCAAGCCACCCCGTTGCCGGCGCCGTTGCACGCGAAGGTGCTCGAACAGCCCGCCGAGGTCACGCACGGCGCGCCCACGCTCGAGACCGGCGTCCCGGCGCACACCCCGCACTCGTTGAACGCCGCCTGGTCAGGACAGCTCAGGCAGCGGCCCGTCACGCACGCCCGGCCACCGCTGCACTCGGCCGTGGTGGAACAGGTTGAGCACAGGCCGCTGGCGCAAATCTGCTCGGGCGGACAGTCGGCGCCGGTCTGGCAGGGGCTGCACACGCCCGTGAGGCAAGCCAGCCCCGCCGCGCAGTCGCCGGCCGAGGCGCAGCCGCCGCCCACCGCGCACGGGGGACACGGGCCGCCGCAGTCGACGCCGGTCTCGCCCTGGTTCTGGATTCCGTCGAGGCAGGTGGGCGGGACGCAGCGGTGCGCCAGGCAGACGTCCTGGCCGGTACAGGTTCCGCAGTGCAGCGCAGTTCCGCAGCCGTCGTCCGCGTCGCCGCACTGGCCGACGTCCGCGCAGGTGCGGGCCGGGCAGCCGCAGTGGGCCACGAGGCAACGCTCGGGACCCACGCAGGCGGTCGCGCAGGTACCGCAATGGGCGTCGGAGGTGTGCAGGTCGACGCAGTCGGAGCCGCAGAGCGTCAGCCCCGCCGCGCACGGGCTGACCACCCGGCCCGAGAGGGTAACCACCAACTCCGGAGCGTTGTCGGCGTCCGACTCGATCACCCACTGCGCGCCGTCGGGGCCCTCGCCCGCGGGAGCCAGGTACTGAATCGCCACGCTCACCGACTCGCCCTCGACGATGGAGGCCGGCGGAGCTTCGGTCGAGAATGCCGACCGCGCGTCACCGCGGATGGCCGCTCCAGCCAGGTGCAATTCGCCCGTGCCGTGGTTCGACACCGTCACCGAGAGGGAAACCACCGAGCCCCCGGGCTGAGGCCCGAAGTCGACCGTCAGCGGGTCGGCGGTGATGGTCGGGTGAAACCGCCGCACGCTCGGTTGTCCCGAGCAGGCCGCGACGGCGATCGCCAGCAGCGCCGAGCGCCAGCTCCGAGCGGTCGAGGCCCTCGTCACACGCACCCCTTCGCGTTCGGCAGCCCGGCCACTTTGCATGCTCCCTTGGCGGGGCCGCTGGGGAAGAGCTCGTAGATTTCTTTGAGCTGGAGCCCAGTCTGCTTGCACAGCTTGCGGATGAGCGGCGGCACGTCGAACTCGACGTAGTGCGCGCGGACGTACCGCACCACCTTCCAGTGCTTCGAGCTCAGCTCGGCGACGCCGTCGGTGACCGCCAGCGCGGCGGCGACGGCGTCGTTCCAGAGACTCGGCTCGAGAATGAACCCTTCTTCATTCAGATCGAGCATCGTCTCGCCAACCTTGAGCTGCGGCATCGTTCTACCCTCTTGCCCGACTTCTACCTTGCTTCCTCCTGTTAGTCTGCCACCCATGGAGGTCAACCCCGGCAAGGGCCTGCACTACCTGGACAACGCGTCGACGACGTTTCCGAAGCCGGCGCCGGTCCTGCAGGCGATGGTGGACTTCGCGCTTACCGCCGGCGTCAGCCCGGGGAGATCAACGTTTGATCTCGCCGGGGTGGCCGAAGCGATGGTCGACGGCTGCCGCAAGGCGGTCTGCCAGCTCTTCCACGGCCCCCGTCCCGACCGGGTGGTCTTCGGGCACAACGCCACCGACGCGCTGAACCTGGCGATCTTCGGCCTGCTCGGCCGTGGCGGCCACGTGGTCTCGACGAGGCTCGAGCACAACTCGGTGCTGCGGCCGATCGCCCACTGTGTCGACGACTTCGGCGCGCGCGCGACGCTGGTGCCCTTCGACGGGCGGGGCTACGTCGACCCCGACGACATCCGAAAAGCGATCGAGAAGGACACCGTCCTGGTGGTGGTCAACCACGCTTCCAACGTGCTGGGGACGGTGCAGCCGGTGGCGGAAGTAGGCGCCATCTGCCGTGCGGCGGGCGTGCCGCTGTGCCTCGACGCGGCGCAGTCCGCCGGCCTCGTTCCAATCGACATGCAGGCGATGCAGGTCGACCTCGTGGCCTTCACCGGGCACAAGTCGCTGCTCGGTCCCACCGGCACAGGCGGCCTCTGTGTCGGCGAGGGCGTCGAGATCCACCACACCCGCGCGGGCGGAACGGGCGTGAAGTCGGCCGCGCGCCGCCACCTCGCCGAGTACCCCCTGCGGCTGGAGTACGGCACGCCCAACACGATCGGGCTCGCCGGCCTCGCGCGAGGGCTGGCCTTCTTGGCCGAGCAGGGCGGCGTGGCCGCGATTCGCGCGCGTGAACTGGAGCTGGCGCGCCCGCTTTGGAAGGCGCTGGGCGAGACCGAGGGCGTGACGAGGTACTGCGCCAACTCGCTCGAGGACCGTATCCCCGTCTTCGCGTTCAACTTCGACGGAATGGACGCGGCCCAGGCCGGCGCCCGGCTCGACGTGGACTTCGACATCGCCTGCCGGACGGGCCTGCACTGCGCGCCCCTAGTGCACGAATCGCTCGGCACGGCGCCCGCGGGCTCGCTGCGCGTCAGCCTCGGGCCCCTGACCACCCAAGCCGACATCGAAGCCGCGGTGGCGGCGATACCGGCCCTTGCGGCGGAGATCCACCGTTGACCAGCATGCGCCGAAACGGAAGCTTGTGGTTGGTGCTGTCAATCACGACTGGCTGCAGCCAGAGCACTGAATATGCGACGCAGGACTTGTGCCAGTTGTCCAAGTATTCCAAGGCTGTGGTTGAGGCCGATGTCATCGGAACCGCGGGGTCCCGGTTGGTCCCGGTCTCGTTGACAGAGTGGGAGCAGAGCTCCGAGCTTCAGTTGTCTGTCGTGAAGACGTACAGGGGGACCGTCCCATCAACGATCAAGGTGTACGGATGGCAGATGGACCCGACGACCGGCGAGGCCGATATCGGGCCTATCTCGAGTGTAAACGGTGCTCCACGTCGAGGATTGTTTTTCCTGGCTGGAGGCGGCTCGGACCCCTGGTTCATTCAGCTACATCAGGGCTACTTTTGGCCGGACGCGGCGTCGGTGCTGCGGAACAAGGGAGCCTACTCGAAGGGCCTGCCGAGGGCGGACGTCGAGGCCGCAATCGCTCAGTACGCCACCTGGGCTCAAGACGGCAAGCTGTGTCCAGCCGAGGTGCCGCACGGCCCCTGGAATACGGCGTCCAATACCGCGCCGGCTTCGCCACCGCAGACGGGAAGTGGGCTCTATCCTGACGGAGGACCGTAACGACGGTAGACAGAGCCCATCCAGTCGAGTCCCCTACCCCGGGCAGCCGGGATTCGACGCCGAAGGTGGTGGATGAACGGATAGCTGCGCGTCGCCGGCCGCTTTGGCGGTAGCCTCGCGGGTGAGTTCGAGATCGCAGCGCAGGCAGCGCCCGGCCTCGCGGCGGGCGACCTCTTCCGTGACGCCCTTCTCCACCTCGGCAAAGCTGCCGCGCCGCTCGCCGGCGCCCACGTGAGGCACCGCCAATCGTTCGGCCTGCACGGCGCCGCCCGCGCTCTGTCTTGCCGGCGCCGAGTCGACGTACCGGCCCGACCGGGCTCCGTCGCCGGCTTGTCGCAGCTCTACCCCCGAGAGGTAGCGGTCGATCATCACGGCCGCCCGCTTGCCGGCGGCGATGGCGTCGACGACGGTGTTCGGGCCCGTCACCACGTCTCCACCCGCGAATAGCCCCTTGCGGCTGGTCGCCAGCGTGCGCGCATCGGCGGCGATCGACCCCCAATCGGTCGCCTTCACGTCGCCGGCAGCGTCGATCTCGGGCTTCTCTCCCACCGCGACGATCAACGTGCCGAGCGGCACCACGTGCTCGGAACCGGCGATGGGCACGGGCCGGCGGCGCCCGCTGCTATCGGCCGGGCCGAGCTCGTTCTTCAGGCAGGTCAGGCCGACGATGGTTCCGTCGTTGGCCTGAACGCTCACCGGCGTCAGCAGGCACTTCAAAATGGCGCCT
>JAHFDQ010000064.1 GCA_023248915.1 Archangiaceae bacterium
CTTCCGTCCAGAGCTTGTCGATGAACAGGGCGATGAGCACCGCCAGGGGTGGCAGCATCGGCAGCGCGTAGTGGTGGAACTTGGTCGCCGAGATGGCCATCAGGAAGAACGAGAGCACCAGCCAGAGGACGGCCATCACTCCCAGCTGGTCGGCCCTGGACAGCGACCGGAACTTCAGGCGCGCCACCACCGACACCGCGCCCGGCACGGCGGCCACCCAGGGGAAGATGGCGAAGCCTCCCTGCTCGATGAAGTAGGTGAACGAGCCGCCCGGGGTGGTGGTGTGCACGCCGGCGACGAGGCGGTTCAGGTTGTCGTGGACGATGACCCGGTACCAGAACAGCTTGCCCTCGTCGTCCAGGCCGTCGAACGCGAACATCACCCCGTACCAGGGCAGCGCGATGGCGAAGAACACGAGGATGCCGGTGCCGAACTTCATGCGGTAGAGCTGGGCCCACACCTCGGGCATCGGTCGCTGGCCGAGTCGCACTTCGGCGCGGACCTTGTCGTCGGTCAGCCACTTCAGGTGGGCGTCGAGGCTCATCTGGCCCCAGCGGAACTCGGACAGCACCGCGTACAACAGCAGCACCACCCCCGGCATCACCCCGAGGGATTCCTTGGCCAGGGTGCCGATGGCGCAGAAGACGTAGAAGCCGTACCACCAGGCGGCGCGGTGCTTCGTCGTCTCGTCGAGCTGGGCAATCATCGCGCAGGCGATGGCCCCCATCGTCGCCGCGATCATCGGCGAATCGGTCACCGCCTGCCGGGTGATGAGGAAGAACATCGGCATGGTGCACAGGACGAACGCGGTGGCGAACCCCGCGCGCCGGTTCACCACCCGGGCCACCGCCAGGGACAACAGGGCCACCGTGGCGATGATGAAGGCGACGAAGATGAGGCGAATGCCCCACTCGGTGTAGAGCGCCAGCGCCCCTTCGGTGCGGTTGGTGCCGACCAACTGCATGCCCAGCGCCTGCATCCACATGGTGAAGGCGGGCTTGGAGAAGAACCACGAGCTTTCCCAGTACGGGTGCACGTAGTCGTTGCGGACGATCATCATCCGCGCGACCTCGCTGTAGTGGCCTTCCCAGGGGTCCCACAGCCCGACCGCGCCCAGGTACGGCACGAACAGGAAGGCCGCGAACGCGACCACCCCGGCGACCACCCGCGTGGTGACGGGCGTGGCGAGCAGCTTCTTGACGTTCTTGTCCTGGAAGAACGACTTGCCCAGTACCGCCTCGGCGAACGTCTCGTCCGGCGCTGATTCGCTCTCTTCTTCGCTGGCCACCGTGGCTTCAGCCTTTCGTGGACGGCCTACATCGGAACCGCGGCCTTATAGACGACGCGCCCGCCGAGGTCACCCAAGACCGACGCGCGGTCGCGCGGTTCCTTGCGCACTCTCGGCCCGAGGCGCCAGGAATTCGCCTGCTTTGCACGAGGCACGAGACTTGAAATGGCCGCTGGCGCAAGATGCTCCTCGGGAGGTTGGATGGCCACTGCCCCGCTGCTCTTGGTCGTCTCAGCGCTGCTGAACCAGTCCGACGTTCCGGTCGAAGAACCACCTCCACCGACACCGGGGTTCGAGGCCCGGGGCATGCCGCCCTCGACGGCGCCCGGTGAGGGCTCGGGCGAGGCTCCGGCGCTGCCTCCCGCCGAGGCGAACCTCGCGCGGCCCCAGGTCGAACCGGCGAAGGGCGCGCTGCCCCAGATGCACTACGACCAGGTCGTCCACTGCGGCGTGCTGCGCTCGTCTCCGCAGGTGCCGTCGGGGCAGTACCGCATTCAGTGCAACGACAAGATCAAGGTCTGCCTGGCGACGCCGACGCACGTGCTCTTCGACGACGGCACCGAAGGGCCCGAACCGCTGACCCGGGTGGTCGAGTGCGCTACCTACTCGCGCGAGGACTGGGCGGTCAAGGCTCGCGAGGGGTACCGGTTTCTTCCCGCCATCGCCGACGCTCCGCCGGGCTGGGTGCGGGACGAGCGAGGCCGGGTGATGCAGGTGAGCTTCGACCTGAACCGGCGGGTGTACCTGGGCGCGGCCTACGCGCCGACCGCCAGCCGACTGAATCCGGCCTTCGGGGGCAGGACGCGCGCCGACTTCGGCGTGGCCATCGAGTTTCCGGGCGAAGAGGGCAACGTGCTGAACCGGATTCACCTGCTCGAGTCCGAGATCTTCCTCGGGGCGAGCACGGAAATCGACACCACCCTCATCCGGTACGACTGGAGCGTTTCCCGCCAGGCGCCGCTCTTCTGGATTACCACCTTCTTCGGCTCTGCCGTGCGGCACGACTTCTCGTTCGACGCCGGAGGCTGGTTCGAAGCCCTGCACCTGGAATCGGTGAAGCGCGGGGACCAAGAGGCCAACAACTTCCTCACCCTGGGGTCCGCCCAGCTCACGCTCGACCTGTGGCACTCGCGCGACCTGGTCAGCTACTTGCGGGTGCGCGCCGGGCCTGCCGCCGAGGTGGACACCGCGCGCGGCTTCACCTCGCTGAAGGGCCAGGCGGCGCTCGACGGCAACCTCACCTTCGACGCCGACGGCTTCCACCACGCGCATTTGCTGGTCACCGCCGAGCAGCTCTACTTCGACCCGGTCGTCGAGGGGCGCGCGGTGAACCCTTCGCGCTTGAAGATTCGGGCCGGCTACGAGGTGGTGTTCATCGCCATCAACGACTACCCCTTGTCGCTGGTGCTGGACGCGCGCGCCACCTGGCGTGACGACCTGCCCGGGGTGCTGCCGGGCTGGGAATACGGCGGCGAGGCGGGGCTGCGGTTCAGCTTCTGGGCTCCGGCGCGGCGCGGGGCCTCGCCGCAGAAGGCGAACTAGGACGGCGAATGGGGTTGGCCTCGGGGCTTTCGCTGGCGGTCGTCGTCCTGGCAGGAAGTCCGACCGCGCCCTGCACGCTAGAAGACGACCGCGGCCAGCCGTTTCGCGTCTGCTTCGACCCGGGCACCGGCCTCGAGTTGGGGGTGGCGGTCGACGGCCGGCAGGCGCCGGGGGCCGCGCTCACCCCGGGCGTCAGCGCGGCCATCCTCTACCGCACCGAGCGGGAAAGCCGCAGCAAGGAAGGCTCGCTCTGGTTCAACGAGCACCGCCTTCTGGCGACCCGGGTGCAGCCGGGGGGCGACCAGAGGTGGCTGCGCGGCACCGTCTACCAGGGGCTGTTCCGCCGGCACCTGACCGAGGGCTTCGTGCTGGTGCCGACGGCGAAGCCGCTGCGGTTGCCTTTCCCCTTCGACCTGGCCATCACCGCGAGCGTCGGCACCTACGAGCGGCGGGTGTTCGACGGGCCGGGCTTCGTCTTCGAGAGCGGGAAGGCCGCGGTGCTGCTCGACCCCTTGCGCAGCCAGACCGGCAAGGCGCACCTGTTGTTCGGCCCGGCGCTTTCGCACACCCTGCGCAGCGACGGGCGCGAGGTGACGCAGGAGATCTCGCCGATGACCTCGGGGCTGGTGGACTTCGGCTTCGAGACGGAAGACGGCTGGTGGAACCTGAGGCTCGTCGGCGTCGCCGGCATGGTGTTCACCCCGGGTCAGGCCGGCGTCTTCCGGGCGCGCGGAGAGGCCGTCGCCGAGCGGGTGCTGTTCGCGGTCAACGACGCGCCGCTCTGGGAGAGCGCGCGGTTCACCTACGCGCTGCACGATGCCGGCGTGGCGCGGAAGGACGAGTGGGCGGCGTCCCTGGGACTGACGGTGCGCCTGTTCGGCCGCTGAGCGCCGGCCGTCCTTGACACTCAGGGCAGGCGTCACTACAAGGCGCGCGTCGCAAGGGCGGAGGCAACAAGGGATGGGGCGGATAGCTCAGCGGTAGAGCGTCGCCCTTACAAGGCGAATGTCACAGGTTCGAGCCCTGTTCCGCCCAAGAAGTGGACCCCACATGGGGGGTTAGTTCAGTTGGTTAGAACGCCGGCCTGTCACGCCGGAGGTCAGGGGTTCAAGTCCCCTACCCCTCGCAGGAAAGAGGCCCCGGGAGCCGCAAGGTTTCCGGGGCTTCGCATTTCCCGCGCGCGGTCAGCTCTTCCCGAGCCGTTCGATCTCGGCCTCGAGCGCGGCGCGTGCTCCCGGGCCGAGGCGAAACTCCAGAGGCGGCTCGACACCGCTGGGGTCTTTCAGCACGCCGTCGCAGATCGACTTCAATACCCCGAGCCGTTCCTGCTTGTCGGCGGCCGACTGGGGGCTGGCGCCGGCGCGGTCGTTCATCGCCTGGATGATGGCCTTGGCTTCGTCTTTCTCGACGGCCTTCGAGTCGTATACCAGCGCCTTGTAGACGCCGTACGCCACGAAGCCGAAGCCCAGCGCGAGCCCCACCGGAGTGACGCCCAGCGCCGCACCGGTCGCCACCGCGGTCGCCCCCACCGCCCCCGTCACCCCGACGCCTTCCCATGCGGTCTTGGTTCGCGGCTGGGTGGCCTTCTCGACGTCCCGGCGCGCGGCGGACCAGCCGGCGTTGCTCTTGGCCGGGGCGGCGGTCGGGGCCGGCAGGGGTCTGGCGGGCTCGGAACCGGCAGCCTGCTTCGGTGCAGAGACGGTAGGAAGGGGAGCGTTAGGCTGAAGGCGCTTGGGCATGGGCCCAGCATATTCGCTAGAGGGCGCTACTCGGAAGCGGGCTCGATGGCCTTCCTGATTTGGGCCCACCGGGACTTCAGGTGTTCGAGCTCCTGACCTGCCGGAGCGAGATCGATGTATTCCTCCTCGACGACCTGCATCATCCGCACGCCCCGCGGCCCGGGCATCTTCTCGGCCCAGTTGCCGATGGCATAGCGCGCCCGGCCCATCGCCAGCCGGGCCTTCGCGACGTCTCCGGCCGCGAGCGCGGCGTCGGTCGCGTCGATCGCGTCCTTCACCTCGGCGGGCATCGAGATGGAGTATCGCGGCCCGGGCTTCGGGTTCTCGCCCTTCAGCACCCGGTCGAGCTTCGCGCGAATCTCCTGCCACTGGGCCGTGTTCGGCGGGGCCTGACCCGGCAGGGAGTCGTTGGTGGCGCCGAACGCCGCGATGTCCATGCCCAGACGGTGCAGGTCGGCTGACGTCATCACCGGCATGCCCGGGCCGCTGCTGAACATCGAGAGCTCCATCGCCAGCTTCTCGCAGGTCGGCCCCACTGCCCCGCCAGTCGTCACCGCCGAGTCGGCTGCCTCGAGCGCGGCCGTCAGCGAAGGCGGTGGGGGTGGCGGCTTGGCCTGCTTGAAGCAGGCGCAGGCAAAGACCGCGGCAGCGAGAAGCGCGAGTACGCGCATGGAGTCCCCCTTCGAGATTTCCGCGATTCAACCCTCGCCCCGAGCCCAAATCCACTTCCAGGTCGAACCGCACCTCGGAGGGGCGGCTCCGACTCGTGCGACCGGGGCGACACCTGGGGCCAGTGTGCGACTGCGCTGCCTTCAACCCCGCGATCCTCCGACGGCCGCGCCGTTCGGGGCGGCTCCCTGCCGCGCGTCAGCAATTCCCGGAAGGGTGTTTTCCGCGAATTCAGCGGGCATCCGGGTTGCACGCCAAGTGGCGCCATGGCCGGACCAACGCCCCGCGACGCAAGGACCTCGAGGTTCGAGCGACTGTTGGGCTGGGCCGAAGTCCTTCCTCCGACTTGCTTCATCATCCTGGGCGTCGGCGTTTCCGAAGTCCTGACGGCGGCCGGCGTCGCCGCTT
This sequence comes from Archangiaceae bacterium, assembly GCA_023248915.1. GTDB lineage: Bacteria > Myxococcota > Myxococcia > Myxococcales > Myxococcaceae > JAHFDQ01. The sequence goes on from JAHFDQ010000064.1 coordinate 5,647, forward strand.
CGAGTTGGGCATTCCACGGCCGGGTCGCCACGGACTTCCTGGTCACCGGCGCGGTGGCCTCGGGGGTGGTTTCATCGGCGGTGCTGACGCTGCTGGTCTCGGTGCTCTCGCGCCTGCGCGGGGTCGAGCGGTCGCTGGCCGAGCAGCGGCGGTCGGCCAGCGAAGCTCAGCTCAGGTGGGCGCGAATCGTCGAACACTCGGACTGGGGCCTCGCCGTGTCCGAGGCGGCGTCGGGGAAGCTCGAGCTGGTGAGCCCCGCGCTCGCGAAGCTGCACGGCGAACCGGTCGAAGGGCTGATGGGGCGCACGCTGCCCGACCTCTTCGAGGCCCGTGAACGCGCGGCCGCGCTCGCGAGGCTGGACGCGGCGCGCACCGGAACGAGCCAGCGCTTCGAGACCGTCCAGGTGCGCCGGGACGGGTCGACCTTCCCCGCCCAGGTAGACGTCGCCCTGATTCGAACCGCGGGCGGCCCGGCCGAGCTCGTCGTCAACGTGCAAGACCTAGGCGAGCGCAAGCGCCTCGAGACGCAGTTGACGGTCGCCGACCGGCTGGCCTCGCTGGGAATGCTGGCCGCCGGCGTCGCCCACGAGATCAACAACCCGCTCGCGTACATCCTGTCCAACTTGCGCTTCGCGTCCGAGACGCTGCGGGCGGCGTCCGAGTCGCTCTCGCCCTGCCAGCGGACCGAGCTGGCCGACGCGATCGATGAAGCGATTCAGGGGGCCGCCAGAGTGCGCGACGTCGTGCGAGACCTGAAGTCCTACTCTCGACCGACCACCGACGTGGGCCCGGTCGACGTGCAGCGGGCCGTCGAGACCAGCGTGCGAATGGTGTGGAACGACCTTCGGCTCCGCGCCCGCCTGGTGAGGGAGTACGGGTCCATTCCGCAAGTCGATGCCAAGGAAGCGCAGCTCGGGCAGGTCGTCCTGAACCTGCTCGGCAACGCCATCCAGGCGACCCCCGAGGGGCGCGCCGACCAGCACGAGGTTCGGCTCACGCTCCGCACCGCCGCAGACGGCCGTGCCGTCATCGAAGTTCGCGACACCGGCGCGGGCATTCCGGCCGAGGTGCTACCGAAGATCTTCGAGCCCTTCTACACCACCAAGCCGGCCGGCGTCGGCACCGGGCTCGGGTTGTACGTCTGCCAGAACATCGTGCGCTCGCTGGGAGGGGAGATCGCAGTCGAGTCTGAGGTCGGGCGCGGCACTACCGTGCGGGTGCTTCTGCCGGCAGCGCCCGAGCGGTCGGCCGCCGCCACCGAGGCTCCAGAGGCGAGCTCGACTGCGCCGGTTCGAAAGGCGCGAGTGCTCGTCATCGACGACGAGCCTGTCATCGCCCTGGTGATCCAGCGCACGTTGCCCCACCACGAAGTCGTCGGCGTCACCCGGGCGGAAGACGCGCTCGCACGCCTGCTCAAGGGCGAGCGGTTCGACATCATCATCTGCGACCTGATGATGCCCGAGATGACCGGTATGCAGTTTCACGCCGAGCTCGACCGGGCCGCCCCGGCCGAGGCCCGCAGGGTGATCTTCATCAGCGGCGCGACTTCCACCGACCGCGTCCAGGAGTTCTACCAGCGCGCCCAGAACCCCCACCTCGACAAACCGTTCGACGGGTCGGCGCTCCGCAGGCTGGTCGACGGACTGTTGTGCTGAGCTTTAGGCTTGGCCTGGCAGATGCCAACTTGGCAGACCGGAAATTCTCAAGATAAGCATGTGATGTTACGGAACAAACCGTGGCGAGCGGGCGAGATCTGACGCTTTGGCAGGTCCGTCAGCGTCGCGTGTGCACGGCAACCCGCTAGAAACATGCATGACATCAACATGTTACGAACTCTAAGTTCCTGGCACGGAACTGGAAGAAGGGGCCCCGCAGACACGGGGGTTGCACATGACGCTGGTTATCTGCCTTGGGTTGTTCGCCTTCTTCGGAATGCTGGTCGCGCTGTGGACCGGGTACAACAACATCGAGGAAGGCCGGCGCACTCAGGCCGCCGCCGCCGAGGCTGGTCACGACCAGGCCAAGTGCCTCCTTTGCAATCGGCCCTTGCCGCGCAACTACACCCGAGACGAAGTGGTGACCGAGCTCGAGCGGCGAATCGACGCGGACACGGCCATGGTCGTCAGCTTCCTCCGCCAGCCGCCCGCGCCCGAAGTGCTCGAACAGATCTACCACGCGTAGGCGCCGGACCCACTGGCGGCGGCGCGTTGTCGCGCCCCGCGGGGTACTCCCTTGACCAAACCCAGCTCGCTCGCGAATTCCGACCTCCTCGCAGGCCTGTCGACAGGTCAGATCGAAAAGTTCGCCGGCATCGGTCGCGACCGAGCCGTGAAGGCCGGCGAGGCCATCTTCAAGCTCGGCTCGGTGACCGACCAGCTCTTCCTGGTCCTCTCCGGCCGGGTGGACCTGACGCTGCCCCTGGTCGTGATGGGCGAGCCCAAGGACGTCCGCATTCAGTCCATCGAAACCGGCCGCGCCATCGCCTGGTCCGCCCTCGTTCCGCCGCACCGGCTGACGATGGGGGCCAAGGCCGCCACCGACTGCGAGCTGGCGGCCTTCTCGCGGGGCGAGCTGGCGGCGCTGTTCCAGAGCGACCCCAGCCTGGGGCTGGTGGTGATGACGAATCTCGCGGCAGTCGTAGGCGCGCGCCTGCTCGAAACGCAGGCGCTGTGGGTGAGGGAGGTTCAGCGGAATGTCTCGCAGACGTACCGGTAGCCAAGGCCCAGTCCCCTCGCGTGCCACCGGCGTCGTTCTTGCCGCGCTCGGCGCGCTCGCCGCGTGCTCGGCAGACGTGCAGCAGCCGATCGGGTACAACCACGACCTGCACGTCAACAAGCTCGAGACGCCCTGCGAGACGTGCCACCCCGGCTCGAAGAAAGGCGTGGTCGCGACGCTGCCCTCCATCTCGGTCTGTTCCGATTGCCACGGCGACCCCCAGGGCAACTCTCCCGAAGAGGCGAAGGTGGTCGAGGCGGTGCGCGCCAACAAGGAGATCGGCTGGGTGCGGCTGTACGAGCTGCCCCGCCACGTCTACTTCAGCCACCGGCGCCACGTCGACGTCGCCCAAGTCGCCTGCGAAAAGTGCCACGGGCCCATGGCGGCGCGCACCCGCCCGCCGCCGGCTGCGCTGATGACGCTGACGATGAACGACTGCCTGGAATGCCACACCCAGCGCGGCGCGAGCACCGACTGCGACGCCTGCCACCGATGAGCCCGAGGAGATTCGCTCCGTGAGCCCCAAGAACCGGTCCAAGAGCCTTCGCCCCTCCACGAAGACCCCGAAGTCGACGTCGGACAGCGTGAAGCTGGGCCGGCGCGACCTCTTCTGGATGGTGCCCACCGCCGCGGCGGTGCCCGCGCTGCTCAGCTCGTGCAGCCGGCCTGACCCGCTGCCCCCGCATTGGGCCTCGGGGCCGAAGCTGCCGAGCAAGGCCGGCAAGGAAACTTGGGTGAGCTCGGTGTGCGGCGGGTGCCCCGGCGGGTGCGGCCTTCGGGCGAGAATCGTCGAAGGGCGCATCGTCGGCGTGGCCGGCAACCCCCTGCACCCCATCAACCGCGGAGCCCTGTGCCCGCTCGGAGTCTCGGCCCCGCACGTCGTCTACCACCCCGACCGAATCCGCGGCCCGCTGGTGCGCAGAGGCGGCGAGCTCAAGGCCGCGACCTGGGATGAGGCGCTGGCCGAGGTGTCGGGCCGGATGAAGGACCTGCGCTCGCGCAACCTGGCGCACACCGTGGCGCTGGTGGACGGAAACCGCGGCCTCGCTCGCGAGGTGGCGGCTGCGTTCCTCGCGGCGTTCGGTTCGCCGAATCACATTCACGGACGGCCCTGGAACGACTCGGTGCCCGGCGAGGCGTTGAAGACGCTTCAGGGCGTCACGCTGCCCGCCGCGTACGACCTCGAGAACGCCCGCTACATCATGGCGTTCGGGTCGGGCTGGCTCGAGGGGTCGTCGTCGCCCGTCGCGACGGCGCGGGCCTACGCCCTGGCGCGGCGCGGCCGGAAGACTGACCGGGCGCACGTCGTGCACTTCGAGGCGCGCCTGTCGGTGAGCGCGGCCCACGCCGACGAGTGGGTGCCGTTGATGCCCGGCACCGAGGGCGTGCTCGCGCTCGGGCTGATGCACATGATTCTTCGCGAGGGCCTGGAAGACCGCGACTTCATCGACCGGTGGGGCAATGGTTTCGAGTTCCTCCGGGCCATCGTCCTTCGCGACTACCACCCCGACGCCGTGTCCGAGCGCACCGGCGTGCCGACGGCGACCATCATCCGCCTGGCGCGGCAGTTCGCCTCGAAGCGGCCGGCGGTGGCGCTCGGCGACGAGCACAACGGACCCGGCGCCCAGACCGTCGAAGCTCGCATGGCGATTCACGCGCTGAACGCGCTGGTGGGCTCGGTCAACGCTCCCGGCGGAGTCTTGAGCCCGCCCCAGGTTCCGACCGACCCGCTGCCGACGACGGAGACGGACGACACGGGCAAGAAGGGGCTGGCGATGGCCCCGGTGGGCGGAGGTCGGTCCGACGGAGTCACCGAGCTGTTGGCGTGGCAAGAGGGCGGCGGTTCGTACCCCGTCAACCTGCTGCTGGCCTACGGGTCGGACCCGATGGGCGTGCTCGGCGGAGGCGAGCGCGTCAGGACGGCGCTGCGCCGGGTGCCCTTCCTGGTCAGCTTCTCGTCGTTCCTCGACGACACGGCCAAGCAGGCCGACGTGGTGCTGCCCGACCACACCTACCTCGAGAAGTGGCAAGACGACCCGAGCTTCACCACCCGCGGCTTTCCGGTGCTCGGCATTCGCCAGCCGATTCTGAAGCCGAGGTTCGACACCCGGCACTCGGCCGAAGTGCTGGCCGAATTGGCGCGCGGCGTCGGCGGGCCCACGGCCGCGGCGCTGCCCTGGAAGGACTTCAAGGAAGTGCTCCAGACGTCGGTCAAGGGCGTGCACCGGTCGGCGCGCGGGTCGCTGTTCGACGTGGTCGAGGCCGAACCCTGGGTCGAGACGATGGAACGCAGCGGCTGGCGCGCTTCCAACCTCGGTTCCTTCGACGAGTTCTGGGCGGGCCTGGTCGCCCGCGGGGGCTGGTGGGACCCCATCTACGACTTCGGCGAGAGAACCCGGGCGCTTCGGACTCCCAGCGGGCGCTTCGAGTTCGGCCCACTGGCCAAGGCGGTCGAAAAGGCCTTCCCAGGCGCTGGGACGGGCACCGAGCGCGGAGCGCCGTCGGCTCCGTCCGGCTTCCCGCTGCGCCTGCACCTGTACCCGCTGTTGGCCGCGTTCGGCGATTCGTCGGCACCCCTGCCCTGGGTGCAAGACGTGCTCGGCCGCGAGATGGAACTGCAGTGGGGCCTGTGGGTCGAGCTCGCTCCGCCCGACGCGCGCACCTTGGGTGTGACCACCGGCGCGAAAGTCCAGGTCGAGTCGGCGGAAGGGACGGTCGAGGCTCGCGCCAAGGTGTACGAGGGCGCCCGCCCCGGAGTGGCCTCGATGCCGCTCGGTCCCGGCGGAGCCGCGGGAGAGGTCTGCAAGCGGGCGATGCTCCAGCAGGCCAGCGCGCTGGCCGCGATCAGCCGCACCCGAAACGCGATGGACGGGGCGGTTTGGGGCGACACCTGGGTTCGCATCCGAAAGGCATGAGGCGAGCGGAATGACCGAAAGCGCAAAGCCCGCCCCGCGCTGGGGCATGGTGGTGGACCTCGACCGGTGCACCGGCTGCCAGGCCTGCACGACCGCCTGCCAAATCGAGAACAACGTCGCCCCGTCGTCGGCCGAGACCGCGGACAAGGGCCGGTCCATCCGTTGGATGGACCAGCTGCCCTACATGGAAGGCGAGTACCCGAACGTGAAGATGCGGCTGTTACCGCGCCCCTGCATGCACTGCGACCACCCACCGTGCATCAAGGTGTGCCCGGTCGGCGCGACCACCAAGGGAGCCGACGGCATCGTCGCGCAGATTTACAGCCGCTGCATCGGCTGCCGGTACTGCACCACGGCGTGCCCGTACACCGTCCGGTACTTCAACTGGTACGAGCCCACCTGGCCGGACGACCTGGCCCAGACGCTCAACCCCGACGTCTTCGTCCGACCGCGCGGCATCGTGGAGAAGTGCACTTTGTGCCACCACCGGTTGCAGAATGCGAAGGACAAGGCCGCCGCCGAACGGCGCGACCTGGCCCCGGGCGAGTACTCTCCGGCCTGCGCCGACATCTGTCCGACGCAGGCCATCGCCTTCGGAGACCTGGACGACCCGCACGGCGAAGTCTTCAGCCAGTCGCGATCGCCGCGCGTCTTCCGCCTGCTCGAAGACCTGGGCACCGAACCGAAGGTCTTCTACTTGAGGGAGGGAGAATGAGCTCCGCCGCAGAAGCGCTGAACGTGGGACTCGCCGCGGGCGGCGCGGCCGGTACGGCGTCCGAGAACGGCGGACACCCCCCTGCCGCGCTGGGCGCGGACGCGGTGCTCTTGCGCCCCATTCTCCACACCACCTGGCGCTTCTGGGTGGCGGGAGGCGTGCTGGCCTGCGTGTCGCTGTGGGGCGTGGTCGCCTACCTCACCCAGTTCCGCTGGGGGCTGGGCGTCACCGGGCTGAACCGGCCGGTGTACTGGGGCATCTACATCACCAACTTCGTCTTCTTCATCGGCATCTCACACGCCGGCACGCTCATCTCGGCGATTCTGCGCATCGCCCAGGCGGAGTGGCGGCGGGCGATCACGCGCTCGGCCGAGGTGATCACCGTGATGGTGATTCTCTTCGGCGTGGGCAGCATCCTCATCGACATGGGGCGGCCCGACCGCATGATGAACATCTTCTACTACGGGCGCTTCCAGTCGCCGCTGTTGTGGGACGTCACCAGCGTCACCTGCTACCTGACCGGCTCGACGCTGTACCTGTTCCTGCCCCTCATCCCCGACATCGCCATCTTGAGGGACCACACCACGCCTGGGCTGCGGCACACCTTCTACCGGTTCCTGGCGCTGGGCTGGACAGGCACGAAGCGCCAGCACCGGATTCTCGAGGGCATGATCTCGGTGATGGCCATCATCGTGATTCCCATCGCCGTATCAGTGCACACGGTGGTGTCGTTCGTGTTCGCGATGACCATTCAGCCGATGTGGCACTCGGCCATCTTCGGGCCCTACTTCGTGGTTGGAGCCATCTTCTCGGGCATCGCGGCGCTCATCCTGGCGATGGCGCTCATTCGGTCCATCTACGGCCTGCAGAACTACCTGAAGCCCATTCACTTCAACTACCTGGGCATGCTGCTGTTGGTGATGTCGCTGCTCTGGTTCTACTTCACCTTCGCCGAGTACCTGACCACCTTCTACGGCAGCGACCCCGTTCACATGACGGTCTGGTGGGCGAAGATTCGAGGGCCGTTCGCCCCGGCGTTCTGGACGATGGTGTCGGTGTGCTTCGTCATCCCCGTGGCCGTCCTGTCGAGCCGCAAGCGCCGCTCGGTCAAGGGGACGGTGATCGTCTCCATGGGCGTCGTCCTCGGCATGTGGCTCGAGCGCTGGACGATCGTCGTGCCGTCGCTGTCCAACCCCCGCTTGCCGGTGACCGACTTCGGCTACTTCCCGAGCTGGGTCGAGTGGTCCATCTTCCTCGCCTGCGCGGCCACCTTCACGCTCTTCTACATGACCTTCACCAAGCTCTTCCCGATCGTGTCCATCTGGGAGATTCAGGAAGGCCGCGAGCACGCGGTGCGCGAGGTGTCAGAGCGGGTGAAGTCGTACCTCCCCGGGGACGAACCCGAAGTCGGAGGGGCGTCATGAGCCGCTGGCTGAGGGGCCTGTTGGCGTTGGGGCTGGTGGCGATGTCGACTTCGGCCTTTGCGGCCGACGCGCCTGTCCGCGGCGACGTCCGGCGTGGCTGGGACGCGTTCATCTCGAAGGCCTGCGTCCGCTGCCACGCCATCTGGGGCCACGGCGGAGAGATAGGCCCCGACCTCGGCCGCACCCGCGCCGGCGGGCTGACCGACGCCGAGTTGGCCGCCGCGATGTGGAACCACATCCCGCGCATGTGGGACAAGAAGCAGGAAGAGGGAATTCCCCACGTCGCCATCTCGGAGACCGAGATGGCCGACCTGTTCGCCTACCTGTCCTTCGTGCGCGCCCTGGACGAGCCCGGCGACCCCAAGACGGGCCAGGTGCTGCTGAAGGAGAAGAAGTGCTCGACCTGCCACACTGTCACCGACGAGGGCCACGGCGTGGCTCCCGACCTGCGGAAGTGGGCGAAGTACCGAAACCCCGCGGTCTGGGCGCAGGTGATGTTCGAGCACGCTGGGAAGATGGTGGAGGAAATGAAGGCGCGCGGCATCACGCCGCCTACCCTCGAGTCGGCCGACCTGGTGCACATCGTTTCCTACGTGCGGTCGCTGTCGGCCTCGAGCGATTCCGAGCTGCTCGACCCGGGCGACCCGGTGCTGGGCGAAAAGCTGTTTCACGAGCGCAAGTGCATTCAGTGCCACTCGATTCGCGGCCAGGGAGGCAACGTCGGGCCCGACCTGGGCCGCCGGGGCTGGGTGACTTCGTTCACTGACGTGACCGTCAAGGCGTGGAACCGGGTCGGCGGCATGCGCAACGCCATGGCCCAGCGGAAGGTCGAACCTCCCAAGCTGACCCCTCAGGAAATGGCGCACATCGTCTCGTTCCTGTTCGCGTCGAGCTACGCCGACCCCCCTGGCTCGGCCGAGCGGGGCGCCAGGCTGCTCAAGGACAAGAGCTGCCTGCAGTGCCACGGCGCCGGAATCGGACCGTCGCTGGAGGACTTCCGGGGCCGGGCCGGGCCGGTAACGGTGACGCAAGCTTTGTGGATGCACGGGCCGACCATGCTCGAGCGAATGCGCGACCTGGGAATTCGCTGGCCCTCGTTCACCGGAGAGGAAATGCGCGACCTGGCGGCTGCCCTGAACGAGGCTCAGCCGCAGAAGGGGCCTGGCCCGGACGCGCCCAAGAAGTGAATGCCCGCGGCGCCGCGTCCGTCCCGACGCGACCCCGCCCGATTGCAGCTTTCGCGGGACGACACTCGATTGGAGGAAGAGCCATGAAGCACCTGACGACATGCCTGGTAGTCGTTTCGTTGAACCTGGGGCTGGCCAGCGTGGCGCTCGCCGACGCCGGGGAAGACACGTTCAACGCCAAGTGCAGCGTCTGCCACGGCAAGGACGGTAAGGGTAAGACGAAGATGGGCGAGAAGCTGAAGGCCAAGGACCTGACCGACGCGGCGGTGCAGGCGGCGGTCACCGACGAGAAGATGGAAAAGGAAATCACCGAGGGCATTCCCGACAAGAAGATGCCGGGGCAGAAGGACAAGCTCTCGGGCGACGAGATCAAGGGCGTGGTGAAGTTCGTGCGGTCGCTGAAGGGCAAGTAGCGGGGGCAACCGGAACGCCGCCTTCGACTCCGCTCGGCTTGAACGGAATTGTCCGTTCAGGCCGGGCGGTCGACCGAGCGCCTAGGGTTCCGGTTCCGCACCGTCGAGCCCGTACTCGCGAATCTTCCGGTAGAGGCTTCTCTCGCTGATTCCGAGCACCTGCGCGGCCCTCGCCCGGTGGCCGCCGACCTCTTTGAGCACGCGGGCTATGTGCATGGCTTCCAGGTCCGCGAGGGTGCCCCCCTCTCCCGGCGTCGCCGCCGGAACCGGCGCTTGCGCCGTGGCGCGCCGGACTTCCTCGGGCAGGTCGACCGGTCGAATCGATACCTGCTCGGCGACGACCAGGGCCCTCTCGACGACGTGCCTCAATTCGCGCACGTTTCCCGGCCAGGCGTAGTCGCAGAGCAGCACCATCGCCTCGGGAGACACCGAGCGGTTCGCCGCGTAGCGGGCGTTGTGCCGGGCGACGAAGTGTTCGACCAGGTGGGGAATCTCAGGGCGCCGCGCCCGCAAAGGCGGCAGGTCGATGTGAATGGTGTTCAGCCGGAAGTACAGGTCGGCGCGAAACTGGCCGGCCTTCATCATCTGCTCGAGGTTCCGGTTGGTCGCGGCGACGAGCCTGACCTTGACCTGAATCTCCTTGGTGCCACCCAGCCGCCGGAAGGTCGACGACTCGAGCACCCGCAGCAGGCTGGCCTGCACCGTGGGGCTGACATCGGCGACCTCGTCCAGGAAGGCCGTGCCACCGTCGGCCGCTTCGAAGAGCCCGTACTTCAGCCGGG
>JAHFDQ010000065.1 GCA_023248915.1 Archangiaceae bacterium
CAATGTTCGGCGAGGAACTGCGCCTCCTCGTCGTCGAGGAGCAGGTCGGCGTCTTCGGTTGATCGGTCCAATCCGTACGCCAGCGTGAGCGCCGCGCCGCCCATCAATCGGATTCTGGCGGGGACGGACAGATGCCGATCGAGCGCCGTCAAGATGGTCGACGCGGCGTTCGGCACAGGTCCTCCTTCCGAGCGAGGCGACGCACCAGCCTGTGGGCGTCGTATCGATAGTCGAGTGGGCGGAAGCCGCGCGGAGCCGACGGCCACTGCCCGAGCAATTCCGTCACCGGAGCATTGCGTTCGGCAGCCGGGACCTGATGCAGCAGCCAGTAGAGAACGCCCTCTGCCCGCTCGCGCCTCGCGCGGAAGACCAGCTTCCGAGCGTTCACCTTTCCGGACTGAAGGATTCGGAGAACAAGCTTGAAGATGCGCCCTTCGGCAGGAGCTTGGGGCGCCAACAGCCCGACGACCACGTCTTCCAATTCGAGGTCGGGGTCGGCTTCCCGGTTCGCGGGAGTGGCTCGGAACGCTCCCATGAACCCGCGAAGATTGGCCTCGTCGATCAGATACTCGTGCGCCGAGCGCGGCAGCGCCCGCTCGACGAGCCTCTGCCGGCTGAACGACCGAGGAGCCGGTTGCCGCGAAGCCTCTGCGAGTGTCCGTTCGCCAGCCACAGGACAAGTATAGGCGCACCCGTCGGCACCAGTGTCTAGGGCGAGCCTGGACAGCGACTTTCCAGCCGGTCCGGCCCTTTCGACCAAATCAGCGAGTAGCGCCACAGCAGGTGGCGCCGGAAGACCGCGCCGGGAAGTGCCGCAGCCGCTTCGGTTCGAATCTCTGTGAGTGTCATCGTCGGGTCGCGGGTCGGGGCGCCGACTTCCGAGGCGCCGTGGACGAGGCGACGGCACAAGCTCACCGGAAAGACGACGACGTTTGGGGCGAGGTCGAATACTGAAGCGTTCCGGTGCAGGCCGAGCACCGCCAGCACTCCGTTCGGCCGCAACAGGCTCGCCGCCTTGGTCAGCGCTTCGACGAAGGGCAAGTGGTGCAGCGTCGCGACCAGCGAGACGAAGTCGTATGAGCTCTCCGGCCAGGTCAGGAAGTCGGCATGGGTGAGGCGGAGGTTGGGCGTCCCCGCCGAGAGCTCGCGGGCGCGAGCCACGACGACCGCATCTCGGTCGATCGCGTCGACGACGGCCGCGACCCGCGCCAATCGCCGCGCGAAGGCGCCCAGGCCACAGCCTGCGTCGAGCGCCCGCAGGCAAGGCCGAGGCACCGCCCGCAGCAGCTCCGGATGGTAGTGGATGTTGTGATTCCAGCCGTCGAGCGCGCGAACGGCCACTGCTTCCGAATCTCTTGCGCCAGCCGTTCGCGACCCGGAACGGGGCGTCATTGCCTCTCGCGCTCCGCCCTGGCCAGCGCCGCGGTGTGCACGAGCAGCTCCGGACCTCCGGGCGGGCCGTGGCCGGGTACCACGGTCTTCACCCTCGGGTAGCGCCGGGCCACCGCGTTGGCCGCGCCTGGCCACGCTTCCAGGTCCGCCTCTTTCAGCCACCCAATCCCGTCGTCGGCCGCCCGGATGAAGCAGCCTCCGTAGAGGGTGCCGCTGGCGGCGTGCCACACCACGATGTTGTCGGGAGAATGCCCCGGGCCGGGGAAGAACAGCTCGAGACCGGAAACCCGCGCGCTCTCGGTGAAGAGCAAATCGCCGGGCTCGACGTCGTGGAGCAACTCGGCGGTGCGCCGCAGCCAGGCGACGCGAATTCCCCGACGGCGGACTTCGCCCAATCCTCCGGCTCGGTCGCGATGCGAGTGCGTCACCACCACCAGCACCGGAAGGTGGTGGAGAGTGCGCGAGGCGAAGTCGAGCAACGCCGCCGCCTGGTCGTCGCGCCAGCCAGGGTCGACCAGCACCGGGCCGTCGGCAGTGGAAATCAGCAGGCCGTTCGCCGGCACCACCTGGCCGTCCTGATTGGTTCGCACCTCGAAGCGCCAAACTCCGGGCGAAAGCGGCTTGATGTCCACGTCGCGCGGCTCGGCGGCGACGGAATTCGTGGCGAGGCATCCACACGCAGCGAGGAAGGCAAGGGTTCGGGTCATGGTGCGCGCGGCCCATGCACGGCGCGCGCCAGCTCGGCGCGAACGCCGACCCGAAGGGTGGCGGGACACTCCACCGCATGGTCAGGCCACGGAGCGGGACATCAGCAGCGTGCCCAGCACCGCGAGGGGAACCCCGAGGATGGCGCCCACCACTGAGGAGCGCCTCCCCACTCCATGCCGCCCCCGTGCTAGAGGTCTGGGGCGATGCACATGGCCGACGCGCTCCTCGCCCCCACGGTGGGCCTGGCTTTCGACGCCGCATCGGTGGGGTTGGTCGCGGCCGCCTCCCGGCGCGTGGTGCGCGAACCCGGCTACGAGCGCCGCGCGCCCCTGATGGGAGTGCTGGGCGCCTTCGTCTTCGCGGCCCAGCTGGTCAACTTCGCCATCCCCGGCACCGGGTCGTCGGGCCACCTCGCCGGAGGCCTGTTGCTCGCCGTCCTGGTGGGGCCGAGCGCCGCGTTCCTGGTGATGGTGTCGGTGCTGATGGTGCAGGCCTTGGTGTTCGGCGACGGCGGATTGCTGGCGCTCGGCTGCAACGTATTCAATCTGGGGTTTTGGCCTTCGTTCGTCGGCATCGCCCTGTACCGGCAAGTGTCGCGCGCGGTGCCGGGGCCGCGCGGCGTGACGCTGGGCGCCGTCGCCGCGTCGCTGGTGTCGCTCGAGCTCGGAGCGCTGGGAGTCGTGGCGCAGACGGCGCTGTCCGGCCGCCTCGACCTTCCGCTCCGGGACTTCGCGGTCCTGATGGTCGGCATTCACGCCCCCATCGCGGTCGTCGAGGGGCTGGCGACCGCCGGCATCGTGCAGATGGCGCTCAGGCTCGCTCCCGAACGGTTGGACGCCGTGCCGGCGGGCGGCCGGCAGTTCTCGACCCATGTTCCGCTGCTGCTGGTGTTCTTCGGCGCAGCCCTGTTTCTCGCGACGGTGGGGCTGGCGTGGGCGTCCGCGCTGCCTGACGGGCTGGCCTGGTCGCTGGGGACGGCAAGCGCCGCGCTCGGCCAATCTCGCGGCTGGGTGAACGTCGACGCGCCGCTCGCCGGCCCCCTGGGGGCGCTACTCGCGGGCGCGGTGGTGGTCGGCGCCAGCCTGATGCTCTCGCGCCTTCGTCGAGGCAACTCGCCCACCTCATGAGCCGGAGCGCGGCGCGCGAGCTCGACCTCCAGGGCTACCGCGACAGCGCGGCCCACCGGCTCGACCCGCGCGCCAAGCTGGTGGCCACGGCCGTCTTCCTGGTCTGCGTGGTGTCGTTTCCGAAGCGCGAGGTGCTGGGGTTGGTGCCATACCTCGCGTTGCCGCTGGCGATGGGCGCGCTGGGGCGGGTTGGCTTTCGCCCAGTGGCGCGCCTGGTGCTGGCCGCCAGCCCGTTCGCGGTGCTGGCGGCGGCCGCCAACCCCTTCCTGGACCGCCAGCCCGCGGCGGTGATTCTCGGAGTGGCGGTGAGCGGCGGCGTCCTCTCATTCGCCTCGGTGGTGCTGCGCTACGTGCTGTGCTCGAGCGCGTTGCTGGTGGTGGTGGCGGTTACCACCGTGCCGGGCATCGTCCGCGCGCTCGGCCGCCTCGGGTTGCCGCGACCGCTTGGCGCTCAGCTCATGATGTTGCACCGGTACCTCTTCCTGCTCGAGGACGAGGGCGAACGCCTGTCGCGGGCCCGCGCGCTGCGCGAGCCCCTGCGGAAGAGGGCGACCTTGGGGACGGCCCGGCGGATGCTGTCCTCGCTGCTCTGGCGCTCGTTCGAGCGAGGCGACCGCGTCTACCAGTGCATGAAGGTGCGGGGCTTCGACGGCTCGTTCCCGGCGCTCTCGCCCGGCGCGTTCCGGACCAGCGACGCGGTTTTTCTGGTCGGAGTGTCCACGGCCTGCGTCGCGCTTCGAACCCTCGCGCTTCGGGTCGCCTCGTGAGCGTGCTCTCGGTCGAAGGCGTCAGCTACCGGTACCCCGACGGCACCGAGGCCTTGCGCGGCGTCTCGTTCGACATCGAGGACGGCGCCTGCGTGGGGCTGGTGGGCCCCAATGGCGCGGGGAAGACGACGCTGGTGTCGGTGCTGGCGGGGTTCTTCGAGCCGTCCGCGGGGAGCGTCGCGGTGGGCGGGGTGCGGATGGGCGCTTCCACGCTGGCCGAGGTGCGGGCCCGGGTGGGTTTCGTCTTCGCCGACCCCGATGACCAGCTCTTCATGCCCACCGTCCTCGAGGACGTCTGCTTCGGGCCGCTGGCCGGCGGAGCGTCGCCCGAAGAGGCGAAGGGTCGCGCGCTCGAGCTCTTGAACGCGCTCGGCATCGGCGCGCTGGCGTCGAAGTTCCCCGGCCACCTCTCGGCGGGTCAGAAGCGCCTGGCGACGCTGGCCGGCGTGCTGGTGCAGTCGCCTCGGCTGCTCGTCCTCGACGAACCGACGGCCTTCCTCGACCCGTTCGCGCGCCGAGACACGCTGTCCCGGTTGAAGGGGCTTTCGCAGGCGCGGCTGCTCGTCACGCACGATCTCGAGGCGGTGGTCGAGCTCTGTTCGCTGGTGCTGCTGCTGGACGAGGGGCGGGTGGTGGCGCGGGGGACGCCGGCATCAGTCCTCGGCGACGTGGCGCTCATGTCGGCGCACCGGCTCGAGCGGCCGCACATTCTGTCGCACGGGCACCCGCACTCGTAGGGGCGGGTCGCACCTCGTCCACACGACGAATGGGCCAAGCCCGTTCGATGCGGCTATCGTCGGGAGTGGTGAGCAGCGGACCCGTAGGCCGTCGCCCGATTCACGCCTGGTTGGCGGTGGCGTGCGCGTGCGCTTGCGCGAGGTCCGAGCCCGACCTCGACGTTCCTGTCGAGGCGACCCGCGCCCAGGCGCTCGAGTCGTTGGCGTGGGTACAGGCCTTTCCGCCCGTCGCGCCTTTTCCGCGGCAGGCCGCGGGGACCGCCTACGACTCGGCTCGGGGTCGCCTGGTGTTGATGGGAGGCCAACAGGCGCTAGGCCTGGCGTCCGGGACGTGGGAGTACGACACGACGACCTGGTGGCTCGTGGCCGATGCCGGTCCACAGCCGCGCGACGACCAAGGGATGGCGTTCGACGAATCTCGGGGTGTCGCCGTACTGCACGGGGGCTCGAGCGCGACGGGGACGCTCTCGGACACATGGGAGTGGGACGGCGCGACCTGGTCGCAGTGCGACGCGGGAGGCCCGGCCCGCACCTACCACTCGTTGGCCTACGACTCCGTCAATCAAGCGGTGCTCCTCTTCGGCGGCCTCGACCCGGCGACCCGGGGCGACCTCTGGAGCTACAGCGGTCAGCAATGGGTGCAGGTGTCGGACACGGGCCCTCCGACCGCGCTTCCGGGCATGACGTTCGATCGGGACCGCGGAGTGCTCGTCGTCTTCGGCGGGCAAGGTGTCTCGGGACTGGCCAACAATGACACCTGGGAGTGGGACGGAGCCGCCTGGGCACTGAAGGCCTCTTCTGGGCCCGTGCCGCGAAAGACGCAGGGCCTCTCCTACGACGCCCGCCGCCACAAGACGGTGCTGTTCGGGGGCAACGCGGGGCCAGGTCCGACCTTCTACGGCGACACCTGGGAATGGGACGGCGTGGCGTGGACGCAGATTGCGGATGGCGGTCCAGCACCGCGGCGCATTCGCTCGATGGACTACGACTCGCAGCGCGGGCGGGTGGTGGTGTTCGGGGGCTATGGCGACGCGGGCCTGCTTGGGGATACCTGGGAACTGGTCTGCACCAGCGGGTGCGACCTCGACGGCGGAACCCCGGACGGCGGCACTGACGGCGGTAGTGGCGCGGATGGTGGCGGCGGAGGAGGAGGTGGAGGCGGTGGCGGAGGTGGCGGCGGAGGTGGCGGAGGCGGAACGGGCGACGCCGGGAGCGGCGACGGAGGTGCAGGTGGCGGCGGAGGCGGAACGGGCGACGCCGGAAGCGGCGACGGAGGTGCAGGTGGCGGCGGAGGAGGAGGAACGGGCGACGCCGGAAGCGGCGACGGAGGTGCGGGAGGTGGCGGTGGTGGCGGCGGTGGAACGGTCGACGGTGGAAGCGGCGACGGAGGTGCAGGTGGCGGCGGGGGCGGTGGCGGCGGCGGCGGAGGAGGAGGAGCTGGAGTTGATGCAGGCCTCAGCGACGGTGGAGCCGGCTCACCGAGCGGCGCGCCCCGCTCTCCGCTGGGATGGTCCTGCGGGTGCTCTTCGGTGGGGCCCTACCCGCTGCTCGGTTGGGCGCTGGTTCAGACGCTTTGGGCCCGTCGTCGTCGGCGCGCGACCCGAATCAACAGGTAGCTCACGCCGAGGCTGAAGCCGGCCGGCAGCGCGGCGGATGCGCAGCCGCAAGATCCCGCGGCGGTGGGCGGGCCGGAGCCAGCGTCGGAAAGCTCGCCCGACGCGCCACCGTCAGCAGAGGCGCCTCCATCCCCTGGCGTACCTCCGTCGACCGTCGCTCCTCCGTCGATCGTCGCGCCCGCGTCGGCCGCCGTGCCTCCATCGGCCGACACTCCTCCAGCGTCTGGCGTTCCGCCGTCAAACAGCATTCCCGCGCCGAACTCGTACGCCCCCAGGTCGTACGCGGCACCGATGGGCCGGGCCTTTCCGTCCTTGTCAGCGGGAACGTCAGAAAGGGTGAGCCCCTGGTCGATGGCCGCCGAGCCCGCGGTGAGGTGGTAGTCGCCCGCGCCCGCGAAGGCCGGGTCGCCCACGACGGGGTTCGAGTCGGTGATGTTGACGAGCGCCGCGGGAGAGGGCGAGTAGAGGTTGTCGGCAACGGCGAGGCCGGTGGCTCCGGCGTTCTCCTGGTTCAGGTGCGCCCCGCTGACTCGAATCAGGTTGTTCTTGATCTCCGACGCGGTGACGTTGTTGTTCCCGATGAGAATGCCGTCGCTCGAGCCGTCGATGGTGTTGCCGTAGATCTTGATGCCGCTCATCGTCTCCGAGCCGTAGTTCGTCAGGTCGATGCCGGCCTGCGCGTTCCCGACGAGGACGTTGTTCCGCACCAGCACCCCCTCGACGCGGGTGTCGCCTCCCTGCGAGATGATGAGCCCGGCGTGCGACCGGGCCCCGGAGAGCGCGTTGTTCTCGATGACCACGTTCCGGAAGAAGGTCTGCGGGTCGGTCGGGTGCTTGCGCTCGTCGTAGACGTGAAGGCAATAGGCGGCGGCGCCCGAGACGACGTTCCCCCGGACGACGTTGCCATCGCCATTGTGAAGGTAGATGCCGTGGTCGAGGTTCCCGCCACCCGCGCCGACGGTGACCGTGTTCCCCTCGATGAGCGAGTTGTCGAACATCGCCTCGATGAAGCCGTACTGCACCTGGGCGCCCGAGAAGGTGTTGCCGCTGATCTCGACGTGGTGCGACCGGTCTCCCGAGGGAGTCACCCAGTCGGCAGTTCCGACCGAGAGCTGCGCTCCGCCCTCGAAGGTCAGGTTCTGCAGCCGGGAATACTGAATCGAATAGGCCGAGAAGCTCGCGGTGAGGGTCGCCGTCTCGCCCGGGTAGGCGCTGAGCGTCCAGGTCGCCGTCGCGGACCCACCCATGGTGTGGCCGAAGCGGTTGCCCGGGTCGCCGCGCATCTCGACGGCCTCGGCGTAGGTGCCCTGGCGGAGGTACACGGTGTCACCCGGGCCGGTGTTGAGCAGCGCGTTACCGAGAGTTCCCCACGGCGCGGCCTCGCTGCCGGCGGCCGAGTCGCTGCCCGACGGCGCGACGTAAAAGCTTCCGGCGAACACGGGCGGCGCCATGACCAGCAGGGCCGCGAGCAGGGCAAAGCCAGTCCAACGGTTCGAGTCTCGCCAGGCGACGGGTCGGTGCATACGAACAGCGTAACGCAAGGTCGAAGGAAGGCGTCCTCGAACGTCTCGTCCGTGGTTGGTAGGCTGGCCGGCATGTCCGAGGTCGAGCGCCGCGACTACGAAGCGGAGTGCCCGGAAGTAGAGACCTCGCTCGCTGGTGACCTCGCGCAGAACGGCCGGGTGGTGCCGCACGGCATCCTCTTCGACACCGACAAAGACGTCTTCAAACCCGAGTCGCTTCCGGTGCTCGAGGAATTGGGCAAGGCGATGAAGGCGGCCGGCGCGACCCGCTACGTCGTCGAAGGGCATACCGACGACCGCGCGGGCGAGAAGTACAACCGGCAACTCTCGGAGCGTCGCGCTGCCGCGGTCAAGGCGTGGCTGGTGCGGGCGGGTGTCGAGGAACCGCGACTTGCGACGGTGGGCTACGGCCTCACCCGTCCCGCCCTGCCGAACGACACCGAGGCCGGCCGCGCCGCCAACCGCCGAGTCGAGGTGGCGATTCAGCGCAACTGACGGCGAGCAACCAGCGCCGCGAGCACCCCCAGCCACGCCCAGAGCCCGACCTCGACCGTGCCGCAACTGCAGCCGCGCACACCGCCGTCGCTTCCCGGAGCGCCCGCGTCGCCGGCGCCCGCGTCGGGCGTGCCTCCGGCATCGACGCCAGGGCCCGTGCCGGCGTCGCTTCCCGCGTCGACGCTCGCCCCGGCGTCCGTGCCGCTTCCTCCGTCGGCAGCTTGGGCGCCGTGCTCGAACGCGCCCACGTCGCAGGCCGCGCCAAAGGGCCGCGCCCGGCCGTCGTGGTCGACCGCCGGACAGTCGACCGAGGTGCCGGTGTCGATGAGCGGTGAGCCCGGTTGCAGGCGCAGGTCGGTGTCGGAGGTGAACTGGGGGTCGGCCTGCACCGCGCTGGCCTCGAAGCTCGCCGCCTGGTCGCGGGAGTACTCGGCCGCGGCGTAAACCCGCACCACCGCGTCGCCACCCGAAGACGACCAGAAGGTGTTGTTGCCGTGCGGCCCGCTGTCGTCGCGCAGGTAGACGTCGCAGCGGCCTCCGCCGCCGCAAGTCGGCCCCAGGGTGCTGCACTGGTTCATCGCGTTGTTCCGAATCGTCGCCGGCACCCCGTTCTCGCTCAAGTCGATGCACGCGGCCCCCAGGCCGTTCATGCTGTTGTTGACGATGACCAGGCCCGAGACGGGGGTCAGCCCCGCCGCCGACGACCGGATGCCGTTGGCCCATTCGCCGTGGGTGGCCATTGCGTTGGCGATTTCGTTGTTTTGGATGAGCCCGCCCGTCATGCCGTTCAGCGTTTGAGGCTCGTACGAGATGGCCGCCACCGAGCGCCCTCCGAAGGTGGCGTTCAGGTAGCCGAAGTTGGTGATGGTGTTGCCGTCGACCACCACGTCGTTGGTATGCAGGCCGGGGTCGGTCGAGGTGGTCACGTGAATGGCCGGGCCGAAACAGTCAGAGACCCGGCAGCCGCGAACCACGCACCGGTCGCAGTTCTTCACGATGATGCTCATGCCCAGGTTGTCGCCGTTGCCCCCCTCGTCAATCCACGCCCGGCCGGTGGCCGAGACCGTCATGTTCTCGAGCACGTCGTCGGCAATCTGAATTCCCGGCAGCCCTCCTCCGGGCCCACCGCCGTACAGCTCGAGGCCTTCGCCCATCGTTTCCCGGCAGGTGCCGTTGCGGACGGTGATGAAGTCGCCGTCAACCACCCGCACGCAAGAGCCGTAGTCCCGGCCGCCGTGGGAGATGAAGTCGAGGCCGTCGAAGGTCAGGTGCGAGGCGCCGCCCTCGACGAACAAGCCGTAGTACCCGTACTTCACCCGGAAGCGGCCGCCCTGCGCGTTCGACCGCACCACCACCCACTGAGCGGTGGCGGTCGCGTGAATCGGGTAGGCGGCGCAGTCCCCGTTCTGACATGACATGTGCAGGTCGGCCGTGCCGGGGTCGGCGCCGCTCGATAGGCGCACGAAGGTGGTCGCTCCGTCCGGCGACACGGTGAACTCTCCCGGGTTCAGGGTGCAGCTCTTCGACGGGTTCCACCGCAACCGGGTGCCGGGGTCGGTGGGGCCGGTGGGGTTCACCCAGATTTGCGGAGTGGTGGCGCTGCCGGTGCGGAAGGCGCCGGTCTGCCAGATGCCGGTTCCGCAGCTCGTCCAGGTGGCCGCGGCGGCGTCGGCGTCGGTGCCGTCGACGAGCACGTCTTCCCCCGGGTAGTTCTCGATGGCGATGGGGGAAGCCGAGGTGCCGGCCAGCGTCAGCGGAACCACGGTGTTCACGCCGTTCGAGCCCACGTTGCAGCCGGCGGAGAAGGCGCTGTACGCGTTCTGGTAGGTGCCGCCGCGAAGTTGGAGCACGTCGCCGGCTTGAAGCGCCCCTTGCGTCAGCGCGAAGAACAGGTTGGTCCACGGGTCCTGCAGGGTGCCCGCGCCGGCCACCGCTGGGGCGCAATCGGTCGACAGCGGCGCCACGTACCGCGTGGCCGCCGCCGCGGGCTGTGCCGCCCCCAGCAAGAGGCCGAGGCAGGCCAGAAACCGAGCCGGCGCACCAGGTCGCGACATTCGGTCAGACCGGCGCGTCAGTTGAGCAGCCGGGGCGGTTTGGGGTCGCGCCCTTCCAAGAGGCTCAGCCCCTGGCGAGTCAAGAGGAAGCGCACCTGGCCGGCACCCCGTTCGGTCTCGAGGCTGGCTTCGAAGACCGGCCCTCCGATGGTGCCGATGAGCGCTTCGCGGTGGGAGTTGCGCACCGTGCCGTGTACCAGCTCGCCGTCCAGCGCCGCCTCGGTGCCGTCGGTGCGGTACAGCTCGTAGGCCACCCGGTGCAGGTTCATCGCCAGCTTCTCGGTCATCGGCTGCGACGAGAAGAGCACCGACATGAGCACCCAGTAGGGCTCGGCAGGCTGAGTCATCGGCGGCATCCTAGCTCGCGGCGAAGGCGCCAATCGTCCGAATCGGCCCGGCGACCTCGTGCTAGGCTCGACCGCGTCGATGTGGCAGATCATCATCAACGGCCCCGGGTATTTCGACACGCCGTACGACCTGTCGGACGGCACCACCACGCTGGGCCGGGCTGACGAGAACGACATCGTCCTGTCGGGAGACCTGGTGTCGCGCAAGCACGCGCGCATCCACGTCGCCGGCGAAGTCATCCGGCTCGAAGACCTGGGCAGCCGCAACGGCAGTCGCCTGAACGGCGAACGGGTGAAGGGCACGGTCGACCTCAAGGTCTCGGACACGGTGCACGTGGGCGAGAACAGCCTCGGCATTCGCCAGCCCGGGGCGGTCGAGGCCGCCACCACGGAAGTCGTCGACCTGAGCGCCGGCGGAGTCCGCCGCTTCGGCAATGGCCTCGACATCGCCTCGGCCGTCATTCTCGCGAAGGACGTTCGCGACAGCGTGGTGTTGCGCGTGCTCGACAACATCCTGCCCTTCGACGCCGGGTCGGGCCCTCCGCTGGCGTCTGACGTCACCCCGCCCCACGGCACCCAAGCGCCGCTCACGGGCGAGAAGCAGCGCATCGGGTACGAGTCGTTGGTGCTCCTGTACAAGGTGTCCGAGACGCTCTCGACCGCCGCCAGCCTGCAGGCCTTCCTCGACGACACCGCCGACCGGGTGATGAAGCGGGTGAACGCCACCACCGCGGTCGTACTGCTGCGCCACCCGACCGGGGTGATGGTGCCCGCGGCCGTACGCCACAGCGGCAAGCTCGAGCAGGGCGAGGTGCCGGTTTCCGACGCGGTCGTCTCGGCCGCCCTGGCCAAGGGGGCCGCCATCGCGGTCGCCGACGTGCGCGACGACTCGCGGTTCGCCGACCGCGAGAGCGTGGTGATGTATGGCATCGACCAGGTGCTGTGCGTGCCCATCGGGCAGCACGAACCCTTCGCCGGCGTGCTGTACCTCAACAAGGCGGGCAAAGACCGGGGCGAGCTCGAGCCGCTGCTCGACCTGTGCACCGCGGTGTCGCACCTCATCGCCAGCGGGGTCGAGAAGTTCGCCTTGCGGGACAAGCCTCCCGCCGACGACCGGCTGCGCCGGGCGCTCGAGCGCTTCCACGCTCCCGAGACCGTCGAGCGCCGGCTGGCCGACCTGGTCAAGGCGGGCCCGGGCAAGCTGACGCAGCTCGAAGAGAGAACGGTCACCACGCTGTTCGCCGACATCGCCGGGTTCACCGCGCTGGTCGAGAAGTTGCCGCCCGACCGGGTGCTCGAGGTCTTGAACGAGCTGCACCAGCGCATGACCGCCCTGGTGTTCAGCTTCGAGGGGACGGTGGACAAGTTCCTGGGCGACGCGGTGATGGCCGTCTTTGGCGCCCCCTACGGACGCGGCGACGACGCCCTTCGGGCGGTGCGCGCGGCGCTGGTCATGCGGTCCGATTGGAAGAAGGTCATGGCCCGCCGGCCGCCCCGCGAGCGCTGCGACCTGAAGATTGCCCTCAACACCGGCAAGGTGTTGGCCGGCAACGTCGGGTCGGAGTCCCGGTTGGACTTCTGCGTCGTCGGTGAACCGGTCAACGTGGCCGCGTGGCTCGCCGCGGTCGCCGAACCCGGCCAGGTGCTCATCACCGGAAAGACGCTGGCGGCCATCGGAGCCCGGTTCGACGTAATTCCCCTGGGCGAGCGGGCGCTGCACGGCTCGAAGCTGCGCTCGGCCGTCTTCGAGGTGGTCGAAGAAGACCCCAGCCAGAACACCGCGTCCGGGGTGCACCTGCGCTGAGGAACCGCTAACCCTCCGGCGCCGCTTTGAGGTTCAATGAGGGTTCCGGGTTTCCGGGCCGATGAGTTCATTACTGCCGAGCGCCAGGTTGAGGCCGTTCCGGCCGGTCTCGTTCGGCCGGTACACCCTGCTGTTGCCGATTTCGACCGGCGGCATGGGGGAAATCTTCCTCGCCCGGGTGGAAGGGGCGCGCGGCTTCGAGAAGCTGTGCGTCATCAAGAAGATTATCCCCCAGCTCGCGTCCGACCCCGAGTTCATCGAGCGGTTCGTGAACGAGGCCAAGACGCTGGTCAAGCTCTCGCACGGGTCGATCGCCCAGGTCCTCGACATGGGGCTGGAGAACGGCCAGCCCTACCTGGCGCTCGAGTACGTGGACGGGAAGGACCTTCGGAAGATCGCCGCCCGCATGCGCGACCGGGATCAGCCGATGCCGCTGACCTTCGTGCTCTACGTCATGAGCCGGGTGCTCGACGCGCTGGCCTACGCCCACCGGAAGCGCGACGACGAAGAGCACGAGATTGGCCTGGTGCACCGCGACGTGTCGCCGCAGAACGTGCTCGTGTCGTACGAAGGCGAGGTCAAGGTCATCGACTTCGGCCTCGTCAAGAGCACGCTCAACGTCGCCAAGACGAACCCCAGCATCATCCTGGGCAAGTTCCTCTATATGTCCCCCGAGCAGGCCCGGCACGAGACGGTCGACCGGCGCAGCGACCTGTACTCGGTGGGGTTGTGTCTGTACGAGCTGATCGCCGGGAAGAACCCGTTTGACGAGGTCTCGCCCGGCGAGCTGATCGCCCGGGTGGCGTCGCCGTCCTTCCCGCCCCTGCAGGACATCGAACCGCTGTGCCCGGCCAACGTGGCCGCGCTGGTGATGAGGGCGCTCGAAATCAACCCCGAGAAGCGGTTCTCCAGCGCCGAGGAGTTCCGGGGGAAGATCTTGTCGTGCCTGCTCGAAATCGACCCGGGGGCGGGGCCCGAGTCGGTGAGCCGCTTCATGCGCGACGCGTTCGCCACCGAGCATGGCCAGGAACGGAAGCTACTGGGTTCCTTGCGCGAGCTGAAGAGGGCGCCGACCGCGTCCGCGGCCACGTCGTCGGTGCCGCTCGACAAGGAAGTCGACACCGCCATCTTCAGCGTTCGGGACGTCGCCCCCAGCAGCGCGGCGGCCTCGGCGCTGTCCAGCGCCCCTCAGGGGGCTTCGACCAAACGCCTGTCCGGGCCGATTCAGCCGGTCGCGCTCTCGTTCTCGCCCAGCCCGCGGAGCACCGACAGCTCGCCGGCCCGGGTCGACGGCGAGACGATGCCGAGCATCGTGGTGGACCAGGAACTGGCCCGCGGCTCGTCCCGCACTCCCGCGGCGGTGACGGCGCCGCCCGTCAAGAGTGAGGACTTCCCGTTCGCGGTCGCTCCCGAGGCGGCCGCGCCCGACCCCGGTGGCGCGCTGCGCGCCGCGCTCCGGAGCGTTTCGGGCGCGAAGAACCGCGCCGCCTCGGCGCCGACCGCGACGCCAGCCGCTTCGGGTCCGGTCCCCGGCGGCACCACGGGGCTGCGCGCCGCCTTGAGGGGCCCGTCGGGAGTGTCCAAGCCGCCCCCGCCCGTCCCCGGGTACGACGAGTCGGCGACTTCCGAGCTCGAATGGGTGCCGCCCACCGAGGCGGCGATGGCGCGCCCGGTGCTGGACGCGCCGCGCGGCGACGGGGCGCCCGATGCCCGCGCCTCCACGCTCGAAGAACCCGAAACCGACGCGATGGCGAGCACGGGCGAAGCTTTGAGGCAGCCTTCGCCCTTCGGAAGCCCGACCGCCAACTCGATGGAACGCACGGGCGAGGCCTTGAAGCCTCCGTCGACCTTCGGGGGGGCCGCGGCCGGCTCGATGGAGCTCACGGGCGAAGCCCTGAAGCCGCCAACCACCTTCGGAGGCCCGTCGGCCGGCCCGAACGAGCGTACCGCGGACGTTCTTCGTCCGCCGGCCGGCCTTTTCCAGCCCGTGACGCGCCCCGAGGGCTACGACATACCGCAGTCGGACGAGGACTTGCCCGCCGTCGTCGTCGGGACGCTGCTGTCCGAAGCGCACGCCGGCCAGGCGTCGCCCGAAAGCTCGCCGCCGCTGCTGAGACAAGACCCGGCCATCACTCCGTTCGACCCGGTGTCGCGGCCCGACGGCCAGGCCCGGGTGGCATCGGGCCACCGTTCGCTGGAAACCCGCGAGACGGGCAGCCTGCTGTCCGGGGCCTTCGAGGCGGTCATCACCAGCAGCACCCGGCTGAAGCGGCCGGTGTGGCTGGTGGCGGTGCCGGTGCTGATTGTCACCCTCGCGGTGGCGGCGTACTTCGTCTACGACTTGGTTAGGGCGGGGGCCTTCGACGGCAAGCCGCCGACGTCTGTGCCGACGTCGACTCAAGTCCCCCGCCCGAGGGCCGTGGGCCCACCGGGCCCCGGGGCCGCGGCCGACGCGCCCGGCGTCGGCAGCCCGCGCGAGGGGTCGCCCGAGAAGCGGACCGAGAAACTCGCTCCGGCCGCCCTGGCGCCTCAACTCCCGACCGATGCGGCGGCGCTCGCGGCGACGGGCCCAGGCGAGCCTTCCGCCGAGGTGAAGCCGGCGGTGGCCGACCCCGAGCTGGTCGAGCTGAGGAAACCGAAGAGGTCTCCGACGGCCAAGCGCGCCCTGGACAAGCAGGTCACCGCCGCGTTTCGCGCCGCGCGGGGGGCGCGCGACAAGCTCGACATCCGCTTCTCCTGCGACTCGGGGGGCCCGGTCGGCATTCTGTGCAACCGCTACGAGAAGCTTCGCGACGACCTCGATAGGGTGCAGGACGGCTCGATGGACGCTGAGGAATTCGTTTCGCGCGCGCGCCGCCTGGCCGACGACATTCAGGCCCAGCTCAAGAAGAGGGGGCCGTGACCGCCGGGTCGCCCATTCTCGAGGTAGCGGGCGTCCGCGCGGGCTACGGCGCCCGTGAAGTCCTCCGGGGCGTGGACTTGGAGATTCGCGAGGGCGAGCTCTGGGCGGTGTTGGGGCCGAACGGCGCGGGGAAGAGCACGCTGGTACGCGTCCTGCTCGGGCTCCTGGTTCCGTCCGCGGGCGAGGTGAAGCTCGCTGGTCGAACGCTGGGCTCGTACGCGCGCGGCGAGCTCGCCAAGCGGGTGGCCTGGGTGCCGCAGGAAGCGGAAGGGGCGAGCGGTTTCACCGGGCTCGAGCTGGTGCTGATGG
>JAHFDQ010000389.1 GCA_023248915.1 Archangiaceae bacterium
CCCTTGAAGCCGTACTTCCACGGCACCACCAGCCGAAGCGGCGCGCCGTTCTGGCCCAACAGCGGCTTGCCGTACAGCCCGGTCGCCAAGAGCGCCAGCGGGTGGAGCGCCTCGTCGAGGCGCAGCCCCTCGACGTAGGGCCAGTCGAGCACCGGCCGCCGGTGTCCCGGCAACTGCGCCGGGTCCATCAGCGTGGTGAATTCGACGTAGCGCGCCTTGGACGTGGGTTCGAGCCGCTTCACCAGGTCGGCGAGCGGAAAGCCCAGCCACGGAATCACCATCGACCAGGCCTCGACGCAGCGCATGCGGTAGACGCGCTCCTCGGGGTGAAACCAACCGAGCAGGCGGTCCAAGTCGACCGAGCCCGGCCGGGCCACCTCGCCGGCGATGTCCACCGTCCAGGGGCGCGGCTTCAGGAAGTGGGCGTTCTCGGCCGGGTCGGCCTTGTCGGTGCCGAGCTCGTAGTAGTTGTTGTAGCCGGTGACGTCCTCGTAGGGAGTCCTCGCCTCGGTGAGGGCGGGGCCGGCGTCGGCGCGCGGGGCCAGGCCCTCGAACTCGACGTCGCGGTCGCCCGACCCCGCGTCCTTCGTGAGCAGAGTCAGCGCCCCGCCCACCGCCACCGCCGTGCCGGCGAAGGCGGCCGCGCTCTTGATGAGGTCGCGCCGGCGCAGCCAGAGGTGCTCGGGCGTCACCTCGCCTGCCTTCGGTTCCTTCGGAAGCCGCGCCATGAGCAACAGTCATGACGCCCCGCCCCGAATTCAACCCAACCTGCAAGGGGGGCGGCGCCGAGTAGGCGGTTGCACACCCGGCTCCCATCGGCTAATTCCTCGAAGCACCGATGCACCTGACTGTGCGGGACGCGGCGAAGTTGCTCCGCCGACCCGAGCACCAAATCTACCGCTGGGTCGAAGACGGAGAGCTCCCCTGCCTCCGCGTGAACGACCAGCCTCGCTTCAACCGGTCCGAACTGCTCGAGTGGGCGACGGCGCGGCGCCTGCCGGTCGACCCCGAGCTCTTTCAGGACGCCGAGGACGGCGACCGCCCGCTGCAGGCGCTGGTCGCTCCCCTGATTTCGGGCGGAATTCACTACCAGGTGGCCGGGTCGGACCGGGCCTCGGCCTTACGGGCCGTGGTCGGCGTCATGCCGCTGCCCCCGTCGCTCGACCGCGAGACGCTGGTCGAGGTGCTGCTCGCGCGCGAGGCCATGGGCTCGACCGGCGTGGGCGACGGCATCGCCATTCCCCACGTCCGCCAGCCCATCGCCGTCCCGGGCGCGACGGCCTCGGTGGCGCTGTGCTTCCTCGACAAGCCGGTCGACTTCAAGGCGGTCGACGGCAAGCCCGTGCACGCGCTGTTCATGGTGGTGAGCCCCACCATCCGCGCGCACCTCCAAATCCTCGCCCGGCTGTCCACCGCCCTGCACGACCCCGGCTTCAAGGCGGCGGTGGTCCGGCGGGCTCCGGCCGAAGAGATTATCGCCGGGGCCCGCAGGCTCGAGCTGGGCGCGCCCGCGTCGGGCCGCGCACCCTGATGACCGGACTGTCCCTCGCGGTCGGGCTGCTCGGCCTGTCCGGGCTCGCCGCGGTCTTCCTCAACGGTTCACCGCGCCTCGCCACGGGCGTTGCGGCCCTGGGCGCGGTGGCGGCCTGCGCGGCGGGGCTGTGGCCGGCGGTGTCGGTGCTCACCGGCGGCCCCCCGCTGGCGATGAAGTGGGTGTCCGCCGGGGCGTTCGGAGACTTCGAGCTCGGCGTCGACCCGCTCTCGGCCTTCTTCCTCGTTCCCCTCTTGGGGCTCGGGGGCGTCACCGCGGCGTACGGGCGCGAGTACCTGTTGGCCTACCAGGGCCGGAAGTGGCTGGGGCCGCCGGCGCTCTTCTTCAACCTGCTCGTCGCGAGCATGGTGGTGGTGCTGACGGCGCGCACGGCGGTGCTGTTCCTCATCGCCTGGGAAGTCATGTCGCTGTCGGCCTACCTGCTGGTGTCGTTCGACGACGAGCTGCCCGAGGTGCGCCGCGCCGGCTGGGTATTCCTCATCTGCGCGCACCTGGGGCTGGCGTGCCTGACCGCGCTGTTCCTGCTCCTCGACCAGCACGCGCACGGCCTGTCCTTTTCGGCCTTCCTGTCGGCGCCGCCGATGGGCGCCGGCCTCTCGGCGGGGCTGTTCGCGCTCGCGGTGGTGGGCTTCGGCGTGAAGGCCGGCTTCGTCCCGGTGCACGTGTGGCTGCCTGAGGCCCACGCGGCCGCGCCCTCGCACGTCTCGGCCCTGATGTCGGGCGTGCTCATCAAGCTGGGCCTGTACGGCCTGTTGCGCACCCTCACCTTCCTTCCCCGCGCCGACTGGTGGGGGCCCACCCTCATCGTCGTCGGCCTTTCTGGCGCGCTCTTCGGCATCACCCTGGCCCTGTACCAGCGCGACCTGAAGCGGGTGCTCGCCTACTCCAGCATCGAGAACGTGGGGCTGGTCACCGTCGGGCTGGGCATCGCCTTCTGGGGCGCGAGCCGCAACCTCCCCGCGGTGGCGGCGCTGGGCGCCCTGGGAGCGCTCCTGCACCTGTGGAACCACGTGCTCATGAAGGGCCTGTTGTTCCTGGCCGCGGGCAGCGGCGTCCACGGCGCGGGCACCAGGGACTTGGAGCGCCTCGGCGGGCTGGTGAAGCGCATGCCTCACACGGCGGCTGCGCTGCTCGTCGGCAGCGTGGCCATCGCCGGCCTGCCTCCTCTCAACGGCTTCGTCAGCGAGTGGCTGCTCTACCGGGGCCTCATCGGAGGCGGCAGCGCCTTCGGCGGCGCCGGCGGCGTGCTGTCGCTCTTGTCGGTCGGGGTGGTGTCCGGAGTGGGAGGGCTGACCGCGCTGTGCTTCATGCGAGCCTCGGGCGTGGCGCTGCTCGGCCAGGCCCGCTCGGACGCCGCTGCCCAGGCCCACGAGAGCTCGGCCTGGATGACCGGGCCGATGTGGCTGCTGGCCGCGCTCGCGGGCGCGGCGGCGCTCTTCCCGGGTCGCCTGGCTGCCGCCCTGGCCGGAACCATCGGGCAGCTCTTCGGCGCGACCGTCCGCGCCAGCGCGACCGCCGAGCTCTCGGGGCTGACGCGACTGGGAGAGGTCGGCTTCTGGCTGTGGGTGGCGCTGGGCGCGGCCTGGGTGGCGCTGGCCTGGCTCGTCCGCGCCCCGGCGCCCGAGGTCGGCACCTGGGACTGCGGCTATGCCGCCCCGACCTCGCGCATGCAGTACACCGCCCGTTCCTTCTCGCAGCTCTTCGAAGACCTGCTGCCCTCGGCCCTGCGCGCCCGGGCGGTGCTGCGCGCGCCGCGCTCGTACTTCCCGCCGGCCGGCAGCTACGCGACCCAGTGCGACGACCCGCTGACCCGGGGGCTGTACCTGCCCTTCATCGCGAGCTGGGCCGACCGCTTCGCGCGGCTG
Organism: Archangiaceae bacterium; assembly: GCA_023248915.1. Taxonomy (GTDB): domain Bacteria; phylum Myxococcota; class Myxococcia; order Myxococcales; family Myxococcaceae; genus JAHFDQ01. Next base: position 3,418 of record JAHFDQ010000389.1, read on the forward strand.
CGCTGGCTGCAGCAGGGCCACCTGCACATGTACCTCCTCTACATCCTGGTGGTGGTGGTGCTGGCGCTGGCCTGGGTCGGGTGGACGGGCGGGGTGCCGCCGTGAGCCCGCACCTGCTGGTGCACTGGGCGCTCGTCCTGGCAATGCCGCCCTTGCTGCTCGGCCTGGCCACCAAGACGAAGGCCGCCTTCGCCGGGCGCGTCGGCCCGCCGCTGTTCCAGCCGTACTACGACATCGTCAAGCTGCTGCGAAAGGGGTCGGTCTTCAGCCGCACCACCTCTTGGGTGTTTCGCGCCGGGCCGGTGGTGGGCCTGGTCACCGCGGTCGCGGCCACCGGCCTGGTGCCGCTCGGAGGCCACCCGGCGCCGCTTTCCTTCGAGGGCGACCTGGTGCTGTTCGCCTACCTGTTCGCGCTGGGGCGCTTCTTCACCGTGGCGGCGGCGCTCGACACCGGGTCGGCCTTCGAGGGCATGGGCGCGGCGCGCGAGGCGGCCTTCTCGGCGCTGGCCGAGCCGGCGCTGTTCCTCGCGCTCGTATCCCTGGCCCGGGCCTCGGGTTCGCAGTCGCTGACGTCGATGCTGGGCTGCGGCCTGGCGAACGTTTGGGCCCACGCGGGCGCGGCGCTGCTGCTCGTGGCGGTGAGCCTGTTCATCGTGCTCTTGGCCGAGAACAGCCGCATTCCGGTCGACGACCCGACCACGCACCTGGAGCTCACCATGATTCACGAGGTGATGGTGCTCGACCACGGGGGCCCGGCGCTGGGCTTCATCGAGTACGGCGCGGCGGTGAAGCTGTTCGCCCTCGGGGCCATCGTGGTGCGGGTGGCGGTGCCCTTCGGGACCAACGCCTGGGCCGCCTGGGGAATCTTCGCCGCCGCGATGCTGGGGCTTGCGACGGCCATCGGGGTCGTCGAGTCGGTGATGGCCCGCCTGCGTCTGGTGCAGGTGCCGCTGTTGCTGGTGACGGCGTGTCTCTTGTCCGGCTTCGGCATCGTCCTGGTCGCGAGGTAGCCCGTGCACGCCGCCGTCGACCCTCTGCTCGTCCTCGTCCTGTTGCTGAACTTCCAGTTGCTGGGCACCAGCCGGCTGCGCTCGGTCATCTTCAGCTCGGCCGCGCAGGGCGTGCTGCTCGGCGTGATGGCGCTCTTGGTTCACGCGGAGGTTACGGCCGCGTCGGTGCTGGTGATGGTCAGCACCGCGGTGGTGAAGGGGCTGTTCATCCCCGGCATGTTGCTGCGCGCCATGCGCGACAACGCGATTCGCCGCGAGGTCGAACCGCGCATCGGTTACCTGCCCTCGTTGGTGCTGGGCGCCGCCGGCACCGGGGCGGCGCTGCTGTTCGCCGGCACCCTGCCGCTGGCCGCCGAGCACGCGGGTTCGCTGCTGGTGCCGGCCTCGCTGGCGACGGTGCTGGCGGGTTTCCTGGTGCTCGTCACCCGGCGCAAGGCCATCACCCAGGTGGTCGGTTACCTGGTGCTCGAGAACGGCATCTTCATCATGGGGCTGACGCTGCTCGAGGCGATGCCCCTGTTGGTCGAGATGGGCGTATTGCTCGACCTCTTCGTCGGCATCTTCGTCATGGGCATCATCATCAACCACATCACCCGGGAATTTTCGTCGATGGACACGGCCCGGCTGAGCGCGCTGAAGGACTGACCGGTGCTCTTCGCCCTCGTCCTGGTTCCGCTCGCCTTCGCCGCCCTGGCCGCGGCGTTCCCGTGGGAAAAGTGGCGCCCCTGGCTCTTGCCGGTGGGCGCGGCGGTGCACCTGGCCCTGGCCTTGGCCCTGTCGGCGGCGGGCCCGGCGGTCTCGCTCGGCGACTGGATTCGGCTCGACCCGCTGGGCCGGCTGGTGCTGGTCTTCTTGAGCCTCCTATTCTTTCTCTGCTCGACCTACGCGCCCGGGTACTTGCGGCTCTGGCCGGGCCGCAACCACCGGGTCTTCGTCGCCAACCTCTTCGCCTTCCAGGCGATGATGACGCTCGCGGTGGTGGCCCAGCACCTGGGCCTGATGTGGGTCGCCATCGAGGCCTGCACCCTCACCTCGGCGCCACTGGTGTACTTCAACCGCAACCCGCGCTCGCTCGAGGCTACCTGGAAGTACCTGATGTTGGGCTCGGTGGGCATCGCCCTGGCGCTCTTGGGCTCGTTCTTCCTCGCCTACGCCGCGCTCAAGTCGGGGCAGTCCACTTCACTCTTCTTCGACGACCTGGTGCGCGAGGCGCCGCGGCTGTCGAAGCCCTGGCTGCGGGCCGCGTTCGTGGTGCTGTTCGTCGGGTACGGCACCAAGATGGGGCTGGCCCCGATGCACTCGTGGAAGCCCGACGCCTATGGCGAGGCCCCGGGTCTGGTGGGCGCCTTGCTCGCCGGCGGGCTCACCAGTTGCGCCTTCGTCGCCCTGCTGCGCTTCTTCCAAATCTGCGCCGCGGCCGGCGAGGCGGCACTGGCGCGCCAGGCGATGGTGTACGTGGGCCTGTTCTCGATGGCGCTGGCCGCCGCCTTCATGGCCCGCCAGCGCGACTTCAAGCGGATGCTCGCCTACTCCAGCGTCGAGCACATGGGCCTGTTGGTGCTCGGCGTCGGCGTGGGCGGCGCCGGAGTCTTCGGGTCGCTGTTGCACCTGTTGAACAACGGGCTGACGAAGGGCGT
>JAHFDQ010000390.1 GCA_023248915.1 Archangiaceae bacterium
AGGCGAGCCGTTCGACCGCCGCGTCGAGCTTGGACAGGTCGATTTCGCCGCGCGCCAACAGCGCCTTGCCCTTGGCCAATTCCTCGCCGGTCTTCGACTCGCCGTGGACGATTTTGCCGAACTCGTCGGCGTAGCGGTCGGTGACGACGAGCGGGTTCGGAATGAATTTGCCGTCCACCTTCAGGGCCGGGGCGACGTCGGTGATTAGCCCCAGGCGGAAGGCCTTGTGGGCGCTCCAGGGCTCGCAGGCGGTGCAGGACTCCATCGCCCGCTCGACCCCGACGAACAGGTGGAGGAAGTCGGTGGCGCCGCCTACGGGAGCGCTGCCATGGCGCGGGCCTGCCTGGCCGAAGCGGGCCAGGTCCGACGCGAGGGTGTAGTCGCAGGCCATGCCTATCTCCTGCCCGCCGCCGATGCGCATGCCGTTGGCGCGGCAGATGACCGGTTTGTCGCAGGTGAGAATCGACGTCACCATGTCGTTGAACAGCCGCATGTACTGCCGGTACTCCTGCGGCTTGCCGGCGTAGTACTCGCTGTACTCGGCGGTGTTGCCGCCGGTGCAGAAGGCCCGGGTACCCGCGCCGGTGAACACCACCGTCACCGCGGCCCGGTCGTTCGAGGCCTGCCGGAAGGCGAGGATGACTTCCTTCACCATCTCGGTGTTGTAGCTGTTGAGCTGGCGCTCGTTGTTGAGGGTAATCCAGACGTGGTGCAACCCCTCGGCGGGCTTACCGTCCGGCTGGTGGGCCGGCCGCTCTTCGTAGCGGATGAGGGTGAACGGGCGCTCGGCGACGTTGTGGTTCGTCAGCGGCATGGCGGGTTCCTCAGGGTTGACTTCAGGGGACGAGGACGACGCGTTCGGCGACTTTTCCGTGGTGCACGGCCTCGATGACGCGGGGGGCGTCGGCCATGCGCTCTTTTCGAATCAGCCCCCGCACCCGCACCGCGCCCGAGGCGACCAGCGCCAGGGCTTCGGGGTAGAGCGCCGGGTCGCAGCCCCAGTTTCCGTAGGCGGTCGCGTCGAACGCCATCAGGTTGGACAGCTTCAGCTGCGACGGTTCGGGGGTGAAGCCGACCACCGAGAGGCTGCCGCCCGGGGTGAGCAGCCCCCAGGCCAGTTCCTGCCCCGGCTTCGAGCCGGACGTCTCGAGCACGCGCCAGCCGTCGGCGGGCGCTCCGGCGTTCTTGGCGAAGCTCTGCAGGGCGCCGCGCAGCTCTTTGAAGGGAGTCTTGGCGTCGAGGGTGAGCGAGGCGCCGAACTCCTTGGCGCGTTCGAGCTTGGCGGTGTCGATGTCGATGGCGGCGACGAAGGCCCCTGCGGCGCGGGCCACCTGCACCGCGTAGGTGCCGACGCCTCCGCAGCCGATGACGACCGCCAGGTCGCCCTTCACCAGGCCGCAGCGGCGAATGGCCTGCAAGGGCGTCGAGACCGCGTCGGCGACGACGGCCAATTCCCAGAGGGCGAGCGACTCTTTGCCGATGGGGGCGTCTTCGGCCAGCTTGGCGCCGCCCGCGTCGATGGGGCAGAGGGTGGCGGCGGGCACCTCGACGTGCGAGGCGAAGCCTCCGTCTTCGTCGTTGCCCGGCATCAGCGAGGCGCGGCAAGCGGTGGGCCGGCCTCCCTTGCACCAGCGGCAGGTTCCGCACGGAGACACTGCCGGCACCAGCACCCGGCGCCCCATCCACGGCTCGGCCCCGGGGCTGACGGCGGCGACCACCCCCGAAATCTCGTGGCCGAGCACCAGCGGCAGCTTCTTCTTCGTCGGCACGCCGCCGTACAGGTAGCCGATGTCGGTGTGGCAGACGCCGCAGCCGGCGACCTTGACCAGCACGTGCCCGGAGGCAGGGGTTTTCGCCTTGTCTTCGAAGGCGGAAAGGTTGCCGGGGCCCGTCATCTTCCAACCGCGAATAATGGTGTCCATAGGGGCGCGAAGTGTCCGCGCGCACCCTACTCGTGGCCTTGATCGAGATCAACGCGGGGCCGGAAGGTCGGCCTCGGCGGCAAACGAGCGTCGACCCGGGGTGTACCGGGTTTCCCAAATCAGCAGGAAGGCCCAGCTGAGCGCGAGGACGGCGGCGAGGCCGAACGCCCAGCTCGCCTCGCGGGAAGGGCGGGCCAGGGGGCGCGCGCAGGCCGGGCACCGGGACTTCGCCGCGAGGCGCGCGCAACCGGCGCAGTGGAAGGCGCCGCAGCGTTCGCAGCAGCGCTCGGCCGGCGCGGACCGGTGGAGGGAACACCGGGAAGTGCGCTCGTCCGGGGCCACGGCCGCGAACATCGCAAGGACCGTTCCACGCGAGCGGGACCGAATTCCGCGCGGTTCAGCGGCGGCGCCGGTCCCGGTCCGTGGACGACGCTCCAGAGCCTGGACCTACTCGGGCCTGGCTATGCGTAGATGATGAATTGCCGGAGCACGACTTCCCAAGTCTTCCCCGATTGGACCAAGACGTAGGTGCCTTTGGCAGAGTGGTGCCCGGACCACGGAATGGAAAGGCTGACGAGCGCGATCGTTCCGTCGTCGGAGTATCCCGGTAGCGCTGCATGAACGGGTCGATGGAAGCGTTCCATCGATTCTCGCGCCGTCTCTCCCTTGACGATGCCGATGCGCGAATCGATCGATGAATACTCGAATTCTTCCGTGTATCGATCTACGAGCCGATCGGCTGCCTCTGACACCATGGCTAGCTGCTGTTGGGTCAGCAGCTCCCAGCGCTCCTTCTCGTGACGTTCAAGGACGCTTGCCACGGCAGAATCCCGATCGACCACCTGTTCCCTCTTTGCGACATGCGGATCGAAGAACACCTTCCCTTGTACGGGTGAGTCCTTGCCTGAGTACGCAAGAAGATCGAGCAGCACGTTGTTCAGGACGGCGTTGTCCCTGGCCGGGTCAGCTTGCGCTCGGGTTGAACGGGTACTGCTTATCCGCACGTCGCGTGGGGCGACTTGCTTCTCAAGCTGGTTGAGAAGGCCCGTCAGGCGACCGTCCTCACGAGTGTCGAATCTTCGGATGAGGTCCTGGAGGACAGCGATTCCTTCTTGTGTGCGACCGGTCTTCGAAAGCGCGTCGGCATAGTAGTAGCCGTAGCCTTGCGCCACCCACGGAGGAAGCTCCGCGCCTCGTTCCTTGTAGAGTCGATCGAAGAGTCGCGCGGCTCCGGCTGGATTCCCCTGGCGGAGCAGCGCCTGCCCCACCTGCCCTACCGCGCCAGCGACGTGGTAGCTCGGGTCTGGATCGCTCCTCGAGCGAATCGCGAAATCTCTCGTGAGGAAGTGATTGGCGCAGCCTTCAAGCTCCGGGTATTTCTCGAGGCCGGGCATGATCATCAAGCCGTAGAGGGCAACCTCCGGGTCGTCCCCGCACACCTTCATAGCCATGAACCCGGCGCTCGCGAGCCGCTGAGAGCTCATCTTGGTGGCGCTCACGCTCAGATAGATGGCCCGCATCTCGGCATGAGAGCATCCGACCGGCGCCGACGAGTCGAGCCAGATCGGGTCTGGACAGGCGGCCGAAAAGGACGGGTCGGTCCGGTGCTCGCGAGTACAAGCGCAGACCAGCAGCAACGTGAAGCCCAATGACCAGGAGCTCATGAGAAAGACAGTACGCTGCGCATCGTCGCCCGGACAAGCGAAGCTCCATCTGCCATCTTCCGGGCGTGAAGCCGAGCAACTCCAAGTCGGCGGGCGCGTATGTCGCCCTGTTCAGAGGCATCAACGTCGGCGGTAGGAACATGCTTCCGATGAAGGACCTGGTCGCCTTCTTCCTCGACGCCGGCTGCAGCGACGCTCAGTCGTACATTCAGAGCGGCAACGTCATCTTCAGGGCGCCGCCCAGCCTCGTCGCGCGAGTTCCCACTCGGGTGGTCAGTGCGATCACCAAGCGCTTCGGCATCGAAGCACGCATCGTGGTGCGCTCGGCCTCCGAGCTGCCCCGCGTCGTCGAGGACAACCCGTACCTTCACACCCGGACCGACGTCGCCAGCTTCCACGTCGCGTTTCTGGCTGAGGCGCCGAGCGCCGAACGGGTCGCGGCGCTGGACCCCGACAGGTCTCCTCCCGACCAATTCGCCGTTCGCGGCCGAGAGATCTACCTGGCCCTCCCCCACGGCACCGCGCGCAGCAAGCTCACCAACCAGTACTTCGACTCTAAGCTCGGGACCACTTCAACCCTTCGTAACTGGAGGACCGTCCTCAAGCTGCGCGAGCTAACCGGAGGTTAGCCAGCTGCGGGGTCGGCGTCGCCGGCGGCGCTCGAGTCGGGCCGCCTCCGCGCAAGAAGAAGTTGGTGTTCCCGACGTCGTGGTTCCAGATGCGTCGGAAGGAAAGGTCTAGCTGCCGTTGAGAAACTCGACGCCCTGCTCGTTGCAGGTGTCGGCCTGCGAGTGCGACCCGCTGATTTCGACGTACTCCAGTCTGATGTGGTGAACCGCCGTCCCGTTCTGCCCCCCGGCGACGTCCGCCTCGCAGGCGGCCTTGCTCTGGTTGTCGAGCTTGATTCCGTAGCCGGACTTCCAGTCCGCGCCGCGGTACTGGCCGCTGATGACGTAGTAGTCGGTGTTGAAACCGAAGCGCGACCAACAAGAGAACGGCCAAGGCCGCTTGTCCCGTCTTGCCCGTAATCGTTCTCGAGTTGTCACCATCCAGCATCCCCCCATCCTATTTCCGAGCGCACCCCAAAGGCCCCGATTAGTCCCCGCGACAGTTTCTCGGCGCGGACCTTTCCGCGGCCAGGCAAGGCGAGGGAGGACTCACATGCAAAGGCTCGGGGTTGCGCTCTTTTCGGCAGTCATCGTCACGGGTTGCGGTGGTTTGGAGTCGACCCAAGACCCCACAAGCACCAGCACGGCCACGTCGAGCTCCGACCTGGTGACTGCCGACGCCGCGCCGGACGGCCGGGGCAACTCCGCCCGCGAGCACGGGAAGAAGGAAGAGTCCCGTCAGGGCGGGAGCAGCACGGTTATCAGCTACCACGGAGGCCCGGTGCTGCTCGGGACGACCCGCGTCTATTACATCTGGTACGGCAACTGGTCGGGCAACACCGCGGGCACCATCCTCGAAGACTTCGCGAACAGCGTCGGCGGCTCGCCCTACTTCAACATCAACACGACGTACTGGAACGGCGCCGGAACCCACGTCTCGAACTCGGTGGCCTTCGGCGGGTCGACCACCGACAACTACTCGTTCGGTACCTCGCTGTCCGACGCGCAAATCCGTTCCGTGGTGAACAGCGCAATCTCGAGCGCGCGGCTTCCCAAGGACACCAACGGCGTCTACTTCGTGCTCACCTCGTCCGACGTGGGGGCGAGCTCGGGCTTCTGCACGGTGTACTGCGGGTGGCACACCCGCGCGAGCATCGGCGGCTCTGACATCAAGTACGCCTTCGTCGGCAACCCCGACCGCTGCCCGGCGGCGTGCGCGGCGCAAACCGTCGGCCCCAACGGCAACGCCGGCGCCGACGGCATGGCGTCGGTCATCGCGCACGAGCTCGACGAGGCGGTCACCGACCCCGACCTGAACGCCTGGTACGACCGCCGGGGCGCTGAAAACGCCGACAAGTGCGCGTGGACCTTCGGGACCCCCTTCACCACCGGCAACGGTGCCCTCGCCAACGTCACCCTCGGCACCCGCAGCTACCTCATCCAGCAGAACTGGGTGAACTCCGGAGCCGGTCGCTGCGCGATGAGTTACTAGCCGCCACTCGGGTCCGATATCGAACCCTCGGCGGCCGTCTGATGTTCGGTCGCCGCGACCTCGCGCTGGCCCTCCACCACGGCCGTCGCCCGCCGCCAGGTCCCGACACCATACTGTTCGCGAAGCGGGGGGCTCGTGAACAATCTCGACAAGTCAGCCGGCCGGGGCCCGGCGCGCGGACAGGTGCTGGCTCAGGCGGCCCGAATTCTCGCGAGCCTGGACGGTGCCGCCCAAACGGCGTCGTCACTGGAAAGGCTCTCGGCCGAGCTCGGCGCGTCCGGCGCCTGCCTTTACCGCTCCGACCCGGTGACCGGGACGTCGCGGCTCGTCGCGGCACCCGGGTGGCCGGGCGAAACGAAGGAGGAGCTCCCACGC
>JAHFDQ010000391.1:0-3933 GCA_023248915.1 Archangiaceae bacterium
CCCGCAGCAGCGCGCGCCAGTCGCCCTGCGGCCCTTCGTCCTGCCACCGGCGCCGCAGGTCGGCGATTGGAATACGCGGAAGAGGGTGCGTCGTGGACATGGTGATGAGATTACTGGAATACGCATAGGAAGAACTTGACCCCAATTCCCGAGGTCGGGCAATGAGGGCGACCTTTCGCGAAGGGGCGCCTGGCCGGTGGCGCGCGTCGCCGGTGGCGCGCTGGATGCGGAAATTCGAGCAGGCGGACAGGCCCGGACCGAGCCCGGCGGCTGGCCGAGGTGGTGAAGCGGTGGAAGGTGAAGGGCTCGCCGGGACCGGCTGTGCCGCAACCGGGCGAGGTCAGACGAGCAACGAGAGCTGGGGAGGTCCTCGAGCGGGCGCAAACCGAGGTGGCTCCTCGGCCAGGCCGAGCCTCGCGAGAGTCTGCCGAGCCTCCTCGCGGTCCTCGATGAACGCGACCAGCCGACGGCGACCGCCGCAAGGACACTCCAGGACGTCGAAGCCCCAGCTTTTCCTCAAGAACTCAGCCCACGGCACCCTCGTCGTCGGCTGAGTTTTCGGCGGGAGAGCCAGCTCGAGCCCGGGCAGTGGCTGCTGGGCTGGAGGCGGGTGGGGCGGCTGTTGGGGGAGCTCCGAGTCGGGAATGACGAGGGGCCGAAGCTTCGCGCGTGGCCCGAACACCCCCCTGAATCTGGTGAGATGGCAGGCCGCGTCGCTTCGCAGGCTTCGGTGCGCATCGACGCCCAAGCCTTCCAGTAGGCGTCGAGCCCGCGCCGCGCCAGGTCGAACGCGGCGGCCGTATCGCCGCTCCCCGTCGCGGCGAAGGCGGCGCGAATCGAGCCTTGCGAAGCGGCGTTCCAGCTCGCGTGGACGGGCTGGTCCAACCCTTTGCACAGGCGCTCGCTGCGCGTCGAAACCAGCCAGGCCGTACCCGCCGTCGCCGCCAGCACGAAGAGCGCCCCCGCGGCGAGGCCGAGCCGGCGCCGGCGGACCCTCCCGGGGTCGGCGGCGAGCGCCGCGAGCAGCTGGTCCATGGACGGGTAACGCTCTTGCGGCGCCAGGCTCAACCCGCGCAAGACGGCGCGCTTGAGCCACGGTGGCACCGGCGAGTCCTTGGGCGGCTCGACGAGGCGCCAGTCGGCGGTCGCGCCGGGCGGCGGGTACGGACGCACCCCGAAGAGCGCCTCCCAGAGGGCGACGCAGAAGCTGAACTGGTCCGAGAGCGGCTCAGCCCCCCGGCCGGCGTGCTGCTCGGGGGACATGTAGGCCGGCGTTCCCACCATGGCCCCGCTTCGGGTCACCAGCTCGGCCTCGGGCGAGGCGAGCGCCCGGGGCTCGGGCGAGAGGGTGACCGGCAGGGGGGTGAAGTCCGACGAGCGTACCAGGCCGAAGTCGGTCACCCGAACCCGGCCGTCGGTGCCGAGCAGCACGTTCTCGGGCTTGAAGTCCCGGTGAACGAGCTTGCCGCGGTGCGCCGCCGACAGCCCCAGCCCCGCGGCCCGGAACTTCTCGAGCACCTGCTGCCAGCTCCTCGGCCCCTCGCGCAGCCACTGCTTGAGAGTGCCCCCCTCGACCAGCTCCATCGCGATGAAGACCTCGCCATGGAAGGTTCCCATGTCGTGCACCGCGACGATGTTGGGGTGCGACAGTTGCGCAATCGATTTGCCCTCGCGCAAGAGCCGAACCTTCACCTCGTCGAGAGCGCCCGGCGCGCCGTCTCCGCGGACGAGCTTCAGCGCCACCTTCCGTTCGAGAATCGGGTCGTAGGCCGAGTAGACGACGCCCATGCCGCCCGCGCCGATGGGCTCGAGCACCACGTAGCGACCCACCAGGCTGCCCCGCCCCGGCGCGGCCCCCTCGGCCGTCCCCGAGGGCAGCGTATCGGCGTGAGAGACGCCGCCCTGGCGGTCGGCGCGAACCACTGCCGCGAGCAGCTGGCGGCACTCCGGGCAGTCTTCGACGTGGCGCTCGACCTGAGGGAAGACCTCGGGGGCCAGCGAGCCGCCGAGGAAGGCGGCCACGGTGTTCTCGTCGAGGCAGGGCATCGCCGTTTCGCGACTGTACTTCAGGGTCGGCGTGGGCCGGCGCTCGCATTGCGCCCACCGACCCGCCTTGGCTACCTTCCCCGCCGTATGCCATCGACCGGTCTGCTGGGGGGCGTTTTCTGCCGTCACGCGCCTTCGGGCGTGGCCGAGAGGCTCGGCACGCCGGCCGCGCTGGAGCTCGCCCTGGGCGGGCTCGTGGCGAAGGCCCGGGCCGCCTGGCCTGACCTCGAGGTCGACGACGAGCTCTTCGTCGAGCACCTGGCCCGACACCTGGCCGCTGACGGTGTCCTCGAGGCGGTCCACGCCTCGGACCTCTACCTGGCCTTCGCGTGTCTTCTCGGAGACCCGCTGGCGCTCGAGGAGTTCGACCGGGCGTTCTTGCGCAAGGTACCTGAGGCGCTGGGGGCGTCGGCTCCGGCGGGCGCGAACGCCGACGAGATGCTGCAGACCCTGCGGCAGAAGCTTCTGGTCCGCAGGGGCGAGTCGGCTCCGAAGATCGGCGACTACTCGGGGCGCGGCCCGCTGGTGCACTGGCTCAGGGCCGCCGGCGTGCACGTCATTCGGGACTTCGCGCGGGCCCGGAACCTCGAGGTTAGTTCTCCCGACGAGGCGCTGGCCGAGATGCCCGCCCCGGGGCAGGGCGCGGAGATGGACTACCTCCGGGGCCACTTCGGCCCCGAGTTCAAGGCGGCCTTCCACGAAGCGCTCGAAGCGCTCAGCCCCCGCGACCGCAACCTCTTGCGGCTTTCGTACCTGGACGCCATCAACCCCGACGAGATTGGCCGAATCTACCGGGTGCACCGCACGACCGTCTGGCGGTGGCTGACTCAGTGCCGGGAAGAGCTCTTCAACACCACCCGGCAGCTACTCGCCGCGCGAGTGCCGATGAGCGACGCCGAGTTCGAGAGCCTGATGAACGTCGTGAAGAGCCAGCTCGACGTGAGCATCGGCCGCGTGCTCCGGAAGGAGTGAAGCGATGACCTGCCCGGCACGCCCGAGACGGCACCGCGGGTCGCCGGCCCTGAAGGGCCTCGGCGCAGCCGCCTTCGTGGCCTTGGGCTGCGCGCTTCCCCCGTCGGTCGACCCGCAGTTGGACGCCGGAGGCCCGGCCGGGGTCGCCGTCGCGCCGCCGGCGGCGAGCCGCCTGCCCGAGCCGGTGGTGATGACACCCTGCCCGACGGGGTGGTCCGAGGTGCCGGCGGCCGCCGGGGCCCCTTCGACTTGCGAGCCCTGGCCAGCGTCCGGGCCCGGGCCTTGCGCCGCGGACGAGGCCCGCTTCCCGGGTGAGCCCGGCTGTCGCCTCGTCGGTTCGGCCTGCACTTCCGACGAGTGGGCCGACGGGCTTCCGACGACGGGAGCGGTGCTCTACGTCCGAGCGGGCGCGGCGGCCGGTGGCAGTGGCACGCGCGCGGCCCCTTATGCCACCCTCGCCGCGGCGATCGCGGCGGCGGCGCCAGGGACGGTGGTGGCGGTCGGCAAGGGGGCGTTCAACGAGGCGGTGCGGCTGCCCGCGCAGGTGACGCTGTGGGGCGCCTGCGTGGGGCAGACGTACCTGACGGCCCCCGCGTCGGCCAGCGGCGCGGTGGTGCAGGCGGCGGGGTTGGGCGGGGTGCTGCGCAACGTTCGGCTGGGCGGCCCGCGGGTCGGCGTCGACGCCAACCCCAGCGGCAACTCGCTGATGCTGGAAGACGTCATCGTCGACGGCGCCCGAGGAGTCGCCCTGCTGGCGGGCAACACCGCGACCATCACTGGGCATGACGTGGTGGTGCGCGGCACGCAGTTGGGTGCCAACGGCCTGTCGGGAGGAAGAGCGGTCAGCGCGGAGTATGGCGCGAAGGTGACGCTCACCCGCGTGGTGCTCGAGAACAACCGCGAAAACGGGGTGGG
>JAHFDQ010000391.1:3943-6052 GCA_023248915.1 Archangiaceae bacterium
ACGGACGCGGCCATTCGCGGCACCAGCGCGCGCGGCGACGGGGCGATGGGCCGGGCCGCCACCGTGCTTCGGCAGGCGAGCCTGCGCCTCGAGCGCTCGGTGGTCGAGCAGAACCGCGAGGCGGCCATTCTGGCCAGCCAAGGTGCCACCGTGTCCTTGACCGACGTGCTGGTGCGGGACACCCTTTCGTCCACCAACCTCAATAATGGGGGCGATGGCCTGGTCTTCGAGGAGGACGCACAGGCGACGCTGCTGCGCTGCGCGCTGTTGGGCAATCGATCCCTCGGGCTGCTCGCGCGGACTCGCGCGCAGGTGGCGGCCAGCCACCTCGTCGTCTCGGGTACCCTCACGACCGAAGCAACGGGGGCCGACGGGGCAGGAGTCGAGGTCGAGGACGGAGCCAGGCTGGTGCTCGACCACGCTTTTCTGTCGGCCAACCACAGCGCGGGCGTGTCGGCCACGGCGGCGACCGTGACGCTGCTCGACGTCGAAGTCCGCGATACTGCGGAAAGCCAGGCAGCGACGGGAGACGGCAGCGGCCTGCAGGCAGCCGCCGGCGCGGCGGTGGCCGTGCAGCGGGTCAGCCTGACCGGCAACGAGCGGGTAGGCGCGCTCTTGAACGGACAGGGCACCCAGTTGGTGGGTGCCGACCTGCGGGTCGCCGACACCCGCCCGTACGCGCGAGACGGCACCGACGGCGCCGGCCTGGCGGTTCAATTCGGGGCCTCGGCGACGCTGTCGCGGCTGGACGTCGAGGGCAATCGCACGGTGGGATTGGCGGTGACGGACCTTGGCAGCAGCGCCAACCTCGAGGACGTCGTCCTGCGCGACACGGCGAGCGAAGCCTCGTCCGGAGCCTGGGGGCGGGGCGCCCAGGTCGACTGGGGAGCGCGGCTAGCCGTGACGCGGGCGGTGGTCGAGCACAACCTGGACGTCGGCGTCTTCGTGGGCAGCGGCGCGGTCGTCCGCCTCGAGGACGTCAGCGTCGCCGACACCGGCAAGCGCTCGTGCGTGGCCGCCGGCAGCTGCGTCGACCGCGGGGGCTCGGGGGCGGTGGCGGTCGGCGCCGACGCGGCGTTGACGATGGTGCGCTTCGTGCTCTCACGAAGCGCGCAGTGCGGGCTGCAGCTGGCCGAGGGCGCGGTCGCCGATCTGTCGCAGGGAGAGGTCGCCGAGAACCTCATCGGCGTCAGCGTCTTGACCGACGGTTACGACGTCGCGCGGCTGGCCGATCGGGTCGTCTACCGCGACAACGGGCGAAAGCTCGACTCGCAGTCGATGCCGTTGCCCGACCTCGCCATGCCCAGGCGCTAAGGCCCTTCGGCACGCTGCGCCGAAGAATCTCTGCAACGGCGGGCGAGACGCACCGTCCTTGACTCGACGCCACGGTTCACGGGCACAAAGCCCGCGTCGAACAAGGGAATCAACGCTATGCGAATCAATGCTTTGGCCGGCCTGCTCGCCCTGGGCGCGCTCTGCGGCTGTTCCCCGCCCGAGTGCAACGTGACCAACTGCGCGGACGGGTGCTGCTCCACCGACGACAAGTGCATCGTCAGCAACAGCGACCTCTACTGCGGGCTTCGGGCGCAGACTTGTCAGAGCTGCTCGGCCCTGGGGCGGACCTGCTCGATGGGCGTGTGCGGTTCCAAGTGCAACGCGTCGACCTGTTCCGGCTGCTGCCTGAACGACACCTGCCTGACCGGCAGTACGTCGAGCGCGTGCGGCGCTGGCGGAGCCCAGTGCGCGATTTGCAGCGGCGCCACCAGCACGTGCAGCAACTACCAGTGCAAGTCCTGCCGCGGCGGCGGGACATCGTGCTCGTCGGACTCGCAGTGCTGCTCCGGCGACTGCAGCCGCTACTCGTACACCTGTTACTGACCCTTACTTCCGAGAACACCATGCTCACCCGAATTTGCTCCCGACTGCTCCTCGCCTGCTGTCTGATTCTGGGCCGGCCCGCCTTCGCCGCGGGCTGGAACGTGACCTTCTCGCCCGACCCCTTGGCCAGCTACCTCGTCGGCGACAAGCAGGCGCTGCTCGTCGCCTCGTCGTCGGACTCGGCCGAGGTGCGGGAAGCGGCCCGGGCCCTGGTCGACGGGCTTCGCGCCC
>JAHFDQ010000392.1 GCA_023248915.1 Archangiaceae bacterium
GCACCCAGCGGTCGAAGTCCTGGGGTGTCACCAGGCCCAGCTCGAGCGCCACCTCTCGCAGCGTCTTGCCCTCCGCGTGCGCCTTCTTGGCGATGCGGGCCGCGGCGTCGTAGCCAATGTGGGGGTGAGCGCGGTGACGAGCATCAGCGAGCGCTCGAGGTTCTCGCGAATGCGCGAAGGGACGGCCAGAAGGCCCTGGACGGCGTGCGCGCGGAACGAGGCCGAGGCGTCCCTGAGCAACCGGCAGGACTGCAGGAAGTTGTGGGCCAAGAGCGGCCGATAGACGTTGAGCTCGAAGTTGCCCGACGCGCCGCCCAGGGTGACGGCGACGTCGTTGCCCATCACCTGGGCACAGGCCATGGTGAGCGCCTCGCACTGGGTGGGGTTCACCTTGCCCGGCATGATTGAGCTGCCGGGCTCGTTCTCGGGCAGGGCGAGCTCGCCCAGCCCCGAGCGCGGCCCCGACGCGAGCCAGCGGACGTCGTTGGCAACCTTGAACAGGGCGACGGCCAGCGCCTTCAACGCCCCGTGGGTGTGCACCAGCGCATCGGACGACGCGAGGGCTTCGAACTTGTTCCGCGCCGCCGAGAACGGCAGGCCGGTTTCAGCCGCCAGCGCCTCGGCCACGCGTTGGCCGAAGCCGGGCGGGGCGTTCAGGCCGGTGCCGACCGCGGTGCCGCCGATGGCCAATTCGCATAACGGGCCCAGGCAGCTCTCGAGGCGCGCGGCCGCGTTTGCCACCTGCGCGGCGTAGCCCGAGAACTCCTGGCCCAACGTCAGCGGCGTCGCGTCCTGCAGGTGGGTGCGGCCAATCTTGACGTAGGGCTCAAACTCGCGCGCCTTCTGCGACAGCGCCGCCTCGAGCGCGCGCACCTCGGGCAACAGCTCGCGCGTCACCGCCAGCGCTCCGGCCACGTGGAGCGCGGTGGGGAAGACGTCGTTCGAGCTCTGGCCGCGGTTGACGTCGTCGTTGGGGTGGACGAGTCGGCCTTCGCCGCGCGGGCCGCCGAGCAGCTCGCTGGCGCGGTTGGC
The DNA here is from genome assembly GCA_023248915.1 of Archangiaceae bacterium. Classification (GTDB taxonomy): domain Bacteria; phylum Myxococcota; class Myxococcia; order Myxococcales; family Myxococcaceae; genus JAHFDQ01. The sequence continues at coordinate 1,033 of JAHFDQ010000392.1, forward strand.
GAGCACCTCGTTGACGTTCATGTGCGTCTGGGTGCCGCTGCCGGTCTGCCAGACGAGCAAGGGAAACTCGCCGTCGTGGCGACCCTCGGAAACTTCGAGCGCGGCGCGGCCGATCGCCTGGGCCTTGTCGGCGGGCAACAGGCCCAGCTCGGCGTTCACCTGGGCCGCGACCTTCTTCACCAGCGCCATCGCGTGAACGAGCGGCAGGGGCATCAGCTCGGACGAGATGCGGAAGTTCTGGCGGGACCGCTCGGTCTGGGCGCCCCACAGCCGGTCGGCGGGAACTTCGATGGACCCCATCGTGTCGCGCTCGAGGCGGACGTTCGGTGCCATGGGGCTACCTTAGTTCCCAGGTCTGGTTGAAGTTGCAACCGTTTCCGCAGGTGTTGCCTCCGGTGCACACGTGTTTGTTGTGGGCGGGGTCGAAGAAGCAGACCTGGGAGTCGCGGGGAGTGCCGTCGCCCGGGCCGAGCCGGGTGCAGGTGCCCCCGTCGAACTGGACGAGGCCGTCCCACTCGCCGGAGGGGTAGAAGGCGTCGACCAGGAAGAGCACGCCGCGCACCGGGTCGAAGGTAAGAGCGCTGTCATGGCCAGCGATACCGAGGCACGAGGTGCGAAGTTGAGTCCAGGCGGTTCCGTCCCAGGCCCAGAGGTCGTCGGTGCCGGCGGTCTCTGAGCTGTAGATGAGCACCCGCTCGTTGATGGAGTCATAGGCCGCGGCCTGGACCAGGCTCCGCCGGACCGACGGGCGGGGAGTCGGAGTGAACGGGCCGTACCAACTCGTCCCGTCGTATTCGTAGACCTGGTCGGTGTTCGTCGAACCCGGGGCCGTCATGCCGCCGAACACCACTACCCGCGACCGGGACTCGTCGTACGCCATGTAGAAGGACTGGCGGGCAGGCGGCGGTGTTCCCGCCGGGGTTCGGGCCGCCCAGGTGAGGCCGTCCCATTCCCAGATGTCGTTGGTGGCGACCCCCGTGGTGCCTTTGCCTCCGAAGATGACCAGCCGGTCTCGCGCCTTGTCGTAGACGAAGCCGTGGCCTTCGCGCGGCCCGGGGGTGCAGGGCGAGCAGACCAAGGTCCAGGTCGACGTGGCGCCGTCGTAGGACCACATGTCGCCCGACGGGTGCGCATTGTCAGCCAACGTGTCGCCGCCGTAGAGGAGAATCTTCTTGAGACCGCCGTGGTACGTCATGCGGCCGCCGTTCAGTGCGACAGGCGCGACGCCGACTTGCACCCAGACGGGCGGGCCCAGCCCGGCGTCGGTGCCGGCGTCCACGGGGGAACCCGCATCGGTGCCGGCGTCGGCGCCCGCGTCCGGAACGGTGCCCGCATCGAAGCCGGCATCGACTCCAGCGTCCGCGGGGCTGCCAGCGTCGAAGCCGGCGTCGCCACCCGCGTCCACGGAGCTGCCCGCATCGGTGCCGGTGCCGTCTCCCGCGTCCATGGGGTTGCCCGCGTCGAAGCCGGCGTCGTCTCCGGCGTCGTAGCCACCATCATCGCCGAAGCCTCCGTCGAGCCCGCCGTCGGGTTCTTCACCGGCGTCGGACCCCGCGTCGAGGCCGGCGTCCTCCGTTCCGCCCGTGCCCGCGTCGGGGGTGCCGCCGTCGGCGTCCCCGGCGTCCGAAGACCCGACCGAGCAACCGTCGGTGCACGGTGCGAGCGCCAGCGTGACGCTGGTAATCCCGGGGGCGAACCGCACCCGGCGAACCGCGCTCCGGGCGATCAGCGCATTGCACCCGGCGCCGGAATAGCCCCTGGCCACGAGCAGGACCTCTTCGGTCCCGAGGTCGGCCCCCGGAGCCACCGCGACGTGAAACTCGGTGCGCTCGTTTCGCGGGAACCGGGCCGTCACCACCTCGGACCCGGACGGCCCGGTGGCGCCCACCTCGATGCAGTCCGCGGCGACCGACCCCTTGGCCACCACCAGCACTTCGATGGCCGAGCCCGCAAACTGCGAGCCACAGCCAGTCGTGGCAGCCGCGAGGGCCAGGAAGGCGGTGGTGGAACGACGCAAGGACTTCCTTTCGAGTCGGGGCGGGGTTCCGTTCTTCTACTGCCTCGACGCCTCGAGGGTCCACACGCCGGCGGTGCCGCCGGACCGAACTGGTCTTGAAGGCACTCCCCCGCCCAGAGGGCTCAGAACCCGCGCAACAGGCCCATCCGGTCCTTCAGCGCGAGGATGCGCCGGCACGACAGGTCGGCCTTCGCCTGAAGCTCGGGCGAGCCAGACACCAACTCCATCAGGATTCCGATGTAGTCCACGCCCTGGTCCCAGTCGGGCGGCGCGGTGGTGAGCAGCAAGTCGTTTCCGGCGAGGAAGGCCTGGCGCACGACTTCGGCGGTGTCTCCCTTCACCGCTTCGCCCAGCACCTTGATGGACACGTCGTCGGTGACGGTAATCCAGCCGTGCTCGTGGGCCATGGTGACCAGCACCGGATTGAGGATGGCGGGCTTGGGGCCGAGCGCCGAGTAGCCGACGTTGGCCATCATCACGCCCCCCAACTGCTGGGCGACCCGGTGAAAGACGTCCATCTGCTCTCGAAGCCGGGCGATTTCCCAGTCGGCCACCACCAACTGCCGGTCCGAGTTGCCGGCCAGGTCGCCATAGCCGGGGAAGTGCTTGCCGATGGGCAGCACGCCCGCGCGCATCAGGCCCCGGGCGTAGGCTCGGGCCTTTCGCTCGACGACGGCCGCCTCTCCGCTGAAGGACCGCCGGTTGTCGGCCAGGTGGCCCGAGCCGGCGACGTCGAGCACGGGCGCCAGGTTCATGTTCAGCCCTATCTCGCGCATGGCGTTGCCGACGGTCAGCCCCCAGGTCTCGACCTCGGCGTCGCCGAGCCCTGCCAGCGCTCGGGCCGACGGAAGGTCCCGCAGCGCGGGGTGCGTCTTCATGCGGTTGAAGTCGCCGCCTTCCATGTCGACCGCGAAGAAGGCGGGGACCTTCGACCGGGCCTTCGCCGAGGCGATGCGGCCACTGGCCTTGGCGAGGTTCTTCAGCGAGTTTCCGACGAAGAGCACTCCGCCGACCTCGACCGGGCCGGTCTTGTCTACCTGCGGGTAGGCGAGCAGCAGTTGGGCGACGCGGCCGCGGGGGCCGAGTGCCTGGAACACCCGTTCGACCCGTGACGGGTCGGCGTTGGGCAGCGTCGCGGTGTCAGCCGCTGACGCGCCGACGGCGAGGATCGCGACCGCGAGCGCCAGGACTCGGCCGAACGGAAACCTTCCGTTCAGCCCGAGCGAAGTCGAGAGCGGCCCTTCGACTCCGCTCGGGCTGAATGAACGGCTCGGGCTGCAGGGGCGCCTCAGTTTGCTCGCGACGAGATTCATCTGGCTTCCGGAGCCGAAGCCTACTTCTTCTTCTTCGGCGCCGGCTTCTTCGGCGGAGCAGCGGGAGCCGCCGGAGCGGCCGCCGGCGCCGGTTTCTTCACGGCGCTGGGCACCGCCGCCTTGGTTGCCGCGCCGATGCCGGCCTCGCAGGCGGCGATGACGATGGTGGCGGTGGCGGGCTTGGGCTGGTCGATGACCACCGAGCCCGCCAGGGCGGCCGTGGCGGCCACCTGCTTCTTGCCTTCATCGACGCACGCCTTGTACTTGGCGGCGGCCTTCGACGAGAGGTCCTTCCGCTTGGCGGCGTCGATTTCCCTCTGGGTGGCGTCGAGCAGGTCGGCCGCCTCGTCGAGCATCGCCACCGGGCCCTTTCGGAAAGTCAGGCGCAGCTTCGCCAGGGTCACCGGTTCGGCGGTGCGGTCAATCACCCGGCGCGCATGCCGGGCGTCCTCGGCGTAGCTGGGCGCCTTGGCTTCCATGTCCTTGGTGGCGACGAGCTCGGACCGGATGGTCTCGATGGCGTCCTTCACCGTGCTCAACTGGGCGTCGGTCACTTCCTTCTTCTCGAGTTCGCTCACCACCTTCAGCAACTGCGCCAGCAGCTTGTCCAGCCGCTTGCGCTGTTCGACCACTGACGCCTCGAAGTCGCGCTTGGCCTTCTCGGCGAAGGCGATCTCCAGGTCAGACTGGTCTTGGTTGAAGCGGTCGAGCAGCACGGCCTGGTCGGGCGACTCGCGCAGCACCGGGTCGCGCACCAGGTCGCGGGACTCGGCCAAGATGGACTTGGCGGTGGAGAGGTCGAACGCGTGGGTCGCCTGCTCGGCCTCGAGCAACAGCCCCTCGAGCTCGCGCGCCTTCGTCTCGCCACGGGTCAACTTCGAGTTCCCGGCGCAGCCGCTGACCGCGACGACGAGCGCAAGCAAGAGACTAGAGGGTCGGGCGAGGCGCATGGCGCGCACATCGTATGCCGGCTGGTGCCGAACGCACGGGAAACGGTAGCTCGTTCTGCCGGCTACTCCCCGAGCTTGCCCAGCCCCCGCAGCACCTTCTCGGGGGTGATGGGCAGGTCCGAGCAGCGGAAGCCGGTGGCGTCGAACACCGCGTCGGCGATGGCCGGAGCGGTCGGCGAGACCAGCCCCTCGCCGGCCTCCTTCGCCCCGAACGGGCCGTCGGGCTCGAAGGTGGGCACGCACACCGAGTGGCTCGGGGGCATGTCCTCGGCGGCGGCAATCTTGTAGTCGAGGAAGGTGGTGGTCAGCGTCTTGCCGCCGTCCATCTTCAGGTCTTCGCACAGCGCGAAGCCCAGCCCCATGTGAATGGACCCCTCGAGCTGGCCTTCCACCGCCATCGGGTTCAGCGCGGTGCCGCAGTCGTGCGCGGTGTGCATCTGGTCCACCTTCACCAGGCCGGTGTCGGTGTCGACCGAGACCTCGGCCACCTGCGCTCCGAACGAGAAGGCGGGAGTCACCAGCCCCCGGTCGCGCGGGGTGTAGCCGCCGCGGCCGACCAGTTGCCTCCCCCTCGCGGCCTTCACCGCCAGCCGCACCGCCTCGGCGAACGACAGCCCCCGGTCCGGGCGCGACTTCGAGTAGACGCGGTCGTTGCCGAACTCGACCTCGTGGATGACGTTCAGGTCGAAGCGCGCGAACACCACGCCGGCCAGCCGGTCCTTGATTTCCTTCGCCGCCG
>JAHFDQ010000393.1 GCA_023248915.1 Archangiaceae bacterium
CGGGACGAGCGCGCCCTGCCGACGCGACCGGTCGCCGCCCGGGCCCGCGCCGGCGAACCGCGCCTGGTGGACGAACGCGGCGGGCTCAGAGTCTTTCTGGCCACCCGCAGAAACCGCTGGGTGCTCTACGTCGAGGCCGACCCCAGCCGGCGCCTGGCCTCGGCCGTGGCCTTCGTCGGGACGAGCCGCCGCGGCGTGCTGTCGCGCGCATCGCCGAAGGGGCTCGAGCTCGAGCTGGGCGACGCCGAGGCGCTGACCGGGATGAAGGTCAGGCTCGTCGTCGAGCTGGAATCGGGCCGTTACGAGCACGAGCTCGAGCTGTAGCCCCCCCGCTGGAACCCGCCCGGAAGAGGCGGGAAATACGCCGGGGCCCGGGGCGACGGTTTCAGGGCTCTGGCCAAAGCCATGCCGCACTTCTGAATTCTCCCTCGAGAGAATCCGAGGTCCGGCATGGCTTTGGCCAGAGCTCCGAAAAGCGAACGCCGGGCGGGCCTCACCCGGGTCGCGCTCGGACGCCTAGCTCACCAAGTCCTGCTCGCCGGGCGGGCGCGCCAGCCAGGCCGCGATGAACAGGTCAATCTCGCCCCGCATCACGTCCTTGATGCGCGGGGTGCCGGCGCCGGTCCGCGGGTCTTCGGCTCTGGCGCCCCGGCCCATGAAGTAGCGCCTCGCCTCTCCGCCCGAGTCGCCCTGCCCGTCGAGCACCGCCGCGGCGACGCCCTTCAGCGCCTCGCACGGAACCGTCCCGGCCAGCTCGAGCACCCGGCCGCTCTCGTCGTCGCGCGCCGTGGCCTCGCTCACCAGACGCTCGGCGAACAGACCGGCGCGGCGCTTCACCTCGCGGGCCTCGAGCGCCAGCGGCCGGGCCGAGGCCGCGGTCCGGTGCAGGCGCACCAGCGCCGACACCCGGCTCGGTTCGTCGATGCGCCGGTGCAGCCCGCGCTCGCCCGCGAGGAACCCGAAGACTCCCGGCCCGTCCAGCCGCACCACCGCGCGCAGGGGCCCCTCGCCCTCGGCCACCACCTTCGCCTCGTACCGGCGCCGCTCGGCCCAGCCCAGGTACATGTGCAACAGCTCGTCGAGCCAGCGCTTCGCCCCGGGGCCGCCGCCCGCGGCGCACAGTTCGAGCAGCGCCGCGTCGGCCTCGGCGCCGGCGCCCGACTTCACCCGCGCCTCGGCCAGTTGCACCTCGCGCGCCGCTTCCTCGAACGCCCGCGCGGCGACCCCCAGCTTCAGCTCGGTCTTCGCTTCCCGCGCGCGACGCAGGGCCGTCTTGCAGACCTCGCCCAACCGGTCGAGGTCGGACAGTTGGGCGTCGACGTCGCGAAACCGGCGCAGCGCCTCGGCCGCGTGGTCGGCGTCGTCCCAGAAGCCGGGAGCCTGCGACGTGGCGAGCAGCCGCCGGCGCCGTTCTTCGAGCGAGCCCCGGCCCGCAGCCGCGGCCACGTCGGCGGCCCGGCCGAGCAGCTCGTCGACCGCCGAGATGAGCGTCCCCCGGTCGACCCGCCGGCGCGCCACGGACGCTCCCGCGGCGGGCAGCGAGACCTGCGCGGTCGCGTCCTTCGGCCGAGCCACCGGTTCGGCCTGGGCCACCACCCGGCCCTTCGCGGCCAGCACCCTCACCCGGGTGCCGGGTGCCAGCGGCGCCCGGACTATCTCCACCGCCAGGGCCGAGGTGAGCGTCTTCTCGATTTCGCGCTGAAGGAAGCGGGCGCCGAAGACGGGCGAATACCCTCTGTCCACCAGCAGGTCCACCACCTCGGGCGCCACCTCGACGTCGAGCCCCCGCGAGCGGATTCCCTCTCGCTCGAGCACCCGGCCGACCTCGCGGTGGGCGATGCGGCGCGTCTCGACCTTGCCCAGCGGCAGGAAGTGGCAGACCGCGTCGAAGCGGTTCAGGAACTCGGCGCGGAAGGCGCCGGCGATGCGCCGGTCGACCTCGGCGCGCAATTCGGCGTCGGTGCGCGCGCCCGAGAAGCCGAGCGGCGGTTCGCGGTACACCTCGGCGCCGACGTTCGAGGTGGCCACGATGAGCACGTTGTTGCAGGCCACTGCCTCGCCCGCGGCGTTGACGAAGCGCCCCTCGTCGAGCAGTTGAAGGAACCGGTCGTGCACCGCCGAGTTCGCCTTCTCGAACTCGTCGAGCAGCAGCACCGCGAACACCTTGCCGTCGAGCAGCCGCGTCAGCTCGCCCCGCTTGCCGTCGGGGCCCTGGGCCCAAGGAGCGCCGAAGACGTGGGCCTCGTCCCCCTGGGCCGGGTAGTCGGCCATGTTCAGCCGCACCAGCCGGTCGGCCGAACCGAACAGGTACTCGGCCAACAGCTTCGCCAGGTGCGTCTTGCCCACCCCGGTGGGCCCGGCAAAGAGGAAGGCGCCGATGGGACGGCGAACGTCGTTCAACCCCGCCTTCAGCAGGGCCACCGAGCGCAGCACGGCCGCCACGGCGTCTTCCTGGCCCAGAATGCGCTCGGCGAAGAAGCGCTGCGTCTCGGCCAGGTCGAGCGAGACCGCGTCGTCCACCATGAAGCGCGGCAGCCGGGTGGCCGCGCAGAAGCGGGCCAGCACGTCCTCCGCGGCGACGGTTTCCCGCCCGGCCCCGGCCGCCTCGGCCGCCGTCTCGCGCAAGAGCTCGACCGCCTTCTTCGGCAGGCGGCGCGCCAGGAGAAACTTGGTGGAAAGCCGCAGGGCCAGGTCGCACGCGCCCGGCTCGACCGCCAGCCCGAGCTGGCCTTCCAGCTCTTCGGCCACCCGGCCCAGAATCCACCGCGCCCGCTCGGCGGTGGGTTCGTGCACGATGAGCAGGTGCAGCCGTTCGGCCAAGGCGTCGTCGGCCAGGAGCAGCGCCTGCGCCTGCCGGAGGTCGGCCTCGAAGACGAACTTCGGCTTGCCTGCCCGTAAGGCGCGCACCAGCACCGGCCCCAGGCTGCCGCCCTGCACCAGCCCCAGGTCGCGCAGGTAGACGACGGTGCCGGGAACCCGGGCCGCGTCGTCGAGCAGCGCCTCGAGAAGCTCGGCCGCCTGGCGCGGGTTGGACGACCGGGCGAACACGCCCGCCACCGGCACCTCGAGCAGCCGGGCCCCCTCGGGCAACCGCCGCGCCAGCTCGTGCACCACCGCGCTCTTGCCGACGCCGGGCTCGCCGGCCAAGAGCGGCGCCTTGCCCTCGCCGTCGAGCAAGGCCTGCACCTCGGCGACGGCCGCCTCGAGCCCGTGCCCCGCGGGCAACTTCCCCTCGCGGGCCTGCGCCGCCAGGTCGCGCTCGACCAGCGCGCTCGCCTCGCTCGTCGCCTGTGCTTTCTTCGACCTGGCCATCGCCCGGTGCTACCCGAGCCACGGCAACGGTTCAAGGTGTAGCCTCGCCTTCCATGGCGACCCTGGAAGAGCGCGTCGAGAACAAGGAACTGCTGGGCAAGCGGATGGCCGTCGAGGACGCGGTGAAGCTGGTCGGCAACCGCAACACCCTGGCCATCAGCGGCTTCACCAAGTCGGGCGAACCGAAGACGTTTCTGCCGGCGCTGGCGCGGCACCTCGCGGCGAACGCGCCCGACACCCGCCTGACGCTGTTCAGCGGCGCGTCCCTGTCCGACGACGTCGAGAACCCGCTGGCCCCCTTCATCGGCCGGCGCGGGCCGTACATGTCGTCGTCGGCGTCGCGCCGGCTCATCCACGCCGGGAAGATGGACTTCGCCGACGTGCACCTGTCGGTGTTCGCGCGCAACCTCATGTACGGCATCTACGGCGACATCGACCTGGCGGTGGTCGAGGTGTCGCGGGTGCGCCCCGACGGCAGCGTCATTCTCACCTCGTCGGTCGGCATCAGCGCCGAGGCGCTGGTGAAGGCCAAGCGCGTCATCCTCGAGGTGAACACCGCGGTGCCGGACTACACCGGGTTTCACGACATCGTGGTGCCGACGGTGCACCCGCGCGTCGGCTGGCCGCTGCCCCTGTTGAACGTGCGCGACCGCATCGGCACGCCCTACGTCGAGTTCGACGCGCGCAAGGTGGTGGCGGTGGTCGAGTCGAAGGTGCCCGACCACCCGGTGGCCTTCAAGCCGGTGGGCGAAACCGACAAGCGCATCGCCGGCAACGTGGTGGACTTCCTGTTGCGTTGCCAGAAGTGGCTCGACTGGGGCAAGCGCCTGCCGCCGATTCAGTCGGGGGTCGGCAACGTGGCCAACGCCATCGTGGGCGAATTGTACGACTCGCCCTTCACGAAAATCCGATTCTGGACCGAGGTGTTCCAGGACGGGATGATGCGCTACGTCGATGACGACGCGAAGTTCGAGTGCGCCTCGTCCACGGCGGTGTCGTTCTCGGAACAGGGGCGCGTCGAGTTCGAGCGCCGGTTCGACCGCTGCCGCGACAAGCTGGTGTTGCGGCCGATGTGGCTGTCGAACTCTCCCGAGCTCATCTCGCGGCTGTTCGTCATCGCGATGAACACCCCCATCGAGGTGGACATCTACGGCCATGTGAACTCGACCCACATCGACGGCTCGAAGCTGGTCAACGGCCTGGGCGGGTCGGGCGACTTCTTCCGCAACGCCTACCTGTCCGTCGTGCACACCCCCTCGACGCGCCTGCTGAAGGACGGGCGGACGGTCAGCTGCGTGATGCCGTACGTGCGCCACATCGACCACACCGAGCACGACATCAAGTGCCTGGTGACCGAGCACGGCTACTCGATGAACACCGAAATCCGGTCGGCGCGCCACCGGGCCGAGGACATCATCGAGCACTGCGCCCACCCCCATTTCCGGCCGCTCTTGCGCGGGTACCTGCGCATGGCCGGCGGCGGCGACGAACCGCGCGCGACCGACCTGGCGGCGCTCGACGGCTGGTGGAAGGAATACGACGAGGCCTGCCGGGCGTTCGGTTCGGCGACGTAGCGCCGGTGCGCCGGTGTGGGAGCCTTCGGCACGCTTCCCTTCACCCACGGAGATCGAAAACTCTGCGACCTCGCAATCGATGCGAGGCGGATTCGCAGAGTTAGGGGGGCGGCCCACCCTGGCTTCCGGGGCGTTGCCGGCGGCTCGCGGGTTGCACAGGGGACAGCGGTGCCCAAGTCCCCACACGGCTTTACCCTCATCGAGATGATGGTGGTGGTCGCCATCGCCGCCGTGCTCGCCGCGCTCTCGGTGGCTGCCTACCAGAACGTCGGCGAACGAGCGGCCCCGCAAAACGCCGCCTACGACTTCTATTCCACGCTGTCGCAAGCGCGAGCCCTGGCCGCGAACCACGGGTCCGACGTGTGGGTCATCGTCTACCCGAGCCTGAGCTCCCCGAACCAGGGCTCTGGCGCCCTGGGCGGCGGCGCGTACTTCATGTACGAGGACCGCGACACGAACTTCAACTGGGGCGGCAGCCTCAGCTATTCGACCTTCAGCCCGCCGGGCACTATCTCCCCGCCCAGCTCTGACACGAGTGGCGACAAGCTGGTCTCCGCGGTCTATCTCGATGACTACAAGCGCCAGAACGCGCAGTTCAAATCGCCGGACGCCGGGTCTCTGATCTTCGGCGCGCCATTCACGGCGCTCAACGTCGCCTCAACCAGTTGCTCCTCGTGCACGCCGCGGTGCACGTTCTGCGACGGAAACCGGGGCGCCATCGTCTTCAGCGCGGACGGCACGGTGTTCTTCGTCGGGTCGACCGCCGGAGCCATCTCGGAAGATCGCGCTGCCGGCGTGACGCTGAGTGCTCGCACGACGCAGCAGGCGTTCTTGTTCGCCGTCTCGTCCTCCACCGCCTTCATCACGACCTTCAAGTAGGACGTCATGGCCCGATCGGAAATGAAGAATGGCGGCCCACACACGAACGCCCGGCTCTCGCGGTCCGACCGAGGCGTCACGCTTGTCGAGGGCATGGCCGCCTCGGCCGTGCTCCTCATTGGCCTCATCGGGGTCCTCCAGGGAATCGGCGTTGCAAGCCTTCAAAACTCTCTCGCCAACCGCATGACTCGTGGCGCGGCCATCTCTCAGCAGGCGGTGCACGGGCTCGTGATCGCGGGGCG
>JAHFDQ010000394.1 GCA_023248915.1 Archangiaceae bacterium
CAACTTGTTCCTAGCGGCCTTCGCCAGCTTCCCCCGGCCCTTCCCCGCGAGCGCGTCGAGCAGAGCCAAGCGATCGGAATCACGGGGCGCGGCCGCGAATTAGATGCGATCGCCCTGGGTATCGAGGCGCCGACCGGTTTCGAGCCCCGGCGCGCGGACTTCGCGGTCTGGTACCTGCTCGCGACCAGGTGGCTGGCGCCCCGCCAGATGCGCGCACCGCCGCTGGTGTCCTACGGCGACCTCGCGCGGGTGCACACGCCCGAGTACCTGGAAACCCTCTCCGAGCCCGACACCCTGGCGCGCATCTTCTCGGTCGACCCGTCCGACGTCGTGCCGGACCAGCTCATGCGCACCGTCCGCCTCGCGGCCGGAGCCACCCTCGAGGCGGCGCGGGACGCGGTCGCCCGCGGCCGGCCCTGCCTGAACACCCTGGGAGGCTTTCACCACGCCGGCCCGGCCAGGGGTGGCGGCTTCTGCGCGGTCAACGACGTCGCGGTGGCCGTCGCCGCGCTTCGGGCCGACGGCTTCGACGCGCCAGTCGCGGTGCTGGACTTCGACGCCCACCCCCCGGACGGGACCGCCGCGTGCTTGAGGGGCGACCCGCGCTGTCACCTGGCGTCGCTCTCGGGCTCGGACTGGGGCCGGCTGGACGGAGTCGACGAGACCGTCTTGCCCGAAGGCTGTGGCGACGCCCGCTACCTGACGGCGCTCGAGGCTCTCTTGGCGGCGGACGTCAGGCCGCGTTCGCTCCCACGTCGACGCTCGGAAGCACCGCGTCGGGGTGGTCGGCCCTCCACGTTGCGGGCAGGAGCGCTGGCATGTCGCACAGGCGAATTCGACGCGTCGCCAAGCGTGGCAGGACATCGGCGAGATACTTGACCGGGTCCACCTTCGCCAGCTTGCAGCAGCCCAGCACGGTGTACGCGACGGCGGCCCCCTCCGCACCGGCATCGCTTCCCGCGAAAAGAAAGTTCTTCCCGTGAGGGCAGCACGGACATGCAGCCTCTTGACGGCGCCGTTGTCGATGGGCACGACGCCATCGAACGGTAAGAGGGTAAACTCCGGCATGGTTACGAGGCAGCACCTCGCGGCCAAGCTCGGCGTGTGCCGCAGCACCATCGGCAAGTGGCGCCGCCAGGGGCGTCTCAAGGGCCGCATCTGCAACGACCACGGCGAGTGGCTCTTCTGGCCCCCAGAGGGGCTTCCGCCCGACTCAACGCCCCCGCCTTCACCCGTCCCGCCCAGCCGCAATGACAACTTGGGCTTGATCCGGTTTGGTGGACACTTTCCGAAGCAAGTAAGGGTGTCCTATGGAGACCGAAGAGAAGCCGAAGTACTCGGTGGCACAAACCATGGGGTACATCAAAGGGAAGAGCGCGATCCACATCGCCCGGGTGTACATGGGGCGGAAGAGGAACTACGTGGGTCAGCATTTCTGGGCGAGGGGGTACTTCGTCTCGACGGTGGGTCGGGATGAAGCGACCGTTCGCGAGTACATCCGTCATCAAGAGGTCGAGGACAAGCGGTTGGATCAGCTGAACCTGGTGTAGTGAGGCGCCACCTTCAGGTGGCTAACAGGGCCGCTCGCGAGCGGCCCACAACCAAGCCGCCTTGGGCGGCTCACATTCTTGATTCCACCGGCTTTGCCGGTGGTCCCTCAAATTTCAGCGAGTCTCCCGCAACGGGGTCTGCACTCGAAGAAGCTGCTGCCCGTGGGCGTGTTCGCGCCGGCCCTCGACGTCGAGTCGGAGAGCCTCCAAGACTTACCCACCGGCGACGCGTCGTGTCACCCGGCCTGCAGATTTCGCTCGCGTTCGTCCGCGCCGTCGCCGCGCCAGGGCGCCGAGGCCGAAGAGGCCCCACAGGAGGCTGCCTGCGCCGGCGCCCGCCTGGCAGTCGCAGCCCAGCGTGTACGTCTTCGCCGGAGCGCGGGTGACGTCGAAGGGTGCAGAGAAGCCGTCCGCAGCGCCGGCCGAGGAGGCCCGCAGGGTGTAGCCGACACCCGGACGGTTGAGGGACAAGTCCGCGAAGCTGGCCACGCCGTCCGCGGCGTCCACCGAGGTGGCCCCCGAAAGCGTCGCCTTCCCGGGGTTGTCCAGGAGGGCGAGGGCAATGGTAGGCGAAGCCCCCGGCACCGAGTTGCCAAACGCGTCTTGCACCGCCACCTGCACTGCGGGTTCCAGCGGCGTGCTGGACGCCGTGTCGACGGGTTGGACGACGAAGGCCAACTTCGCCATCGCCCCCGCCGAAATGTCGAAGGGTGCGCTGGTGGCTGTCCCCAAACCCGGTGCCGAAGCCGACAGCGTGTAGCCCGCCCCGGCCTTGTCGAGAGACAAGTCTGCGAAGGTGGCGATGCCGTCGACGGTCGGCATGACGCCGGTGCCACGCAGAACGGAATTGCCCGGGTTGTCGAGAATGGCGACGAAGATGCTTGCCAGGGCGGACGGCAGCGTGTTGCCCGCCCCGTCTTGAATGGCCACCGCCACCGCCGGAGTGAGAGTGGCCCCGGCCACCGTGGTGACGGGGTTGACGACGAAGGCCAACTGTGCCGCCACCCCCGCCGTAATGTCGAAGGCGTTACTGGAAGCCCCGGAGAGCCCCGTGGACGAAGCCGTGAGGGTGTAGCCCACCCCCGGACGGTTGATGGAGAGGCCCGAAAACGCCGCCACGCCGCCCGTCGCCGTCAGCGTCGAGACTCCGCTCAGCGTGCCTCCTCCAGGGTTGCTGCCGATGGCCAACACCACGTTGGTTGCAGTGGAGGTGACGTTTCCCAGCGCGTCCAGCACCTCCACCGAGGCCGCAAGCGCCGCCCCTGCGGTGGCGCTCGAAGGCTGCACCACGAAGGCCAGCTTCGCCGGCGCACCCGCGGTGACGTCGAACGCCGCGCTGGTGGCGTCGGTAAGCCCACCCGAAGAAGCCACCAGCGTGTAGCCGATTCCCATCTTGTCCAACGTCAACCCGGCAAACGTCGCCACGCCCCCCACCGCGCTCGCCGCCCCCGCCCCGCCCAGCACGCTGCCTCCAGGGTTGTTGCCCAGGGCCAGTGACACACTCGCCACCGACGAAGTGTCCGTGTTGCCGAAGGCGTCCTGCACCGCCACCTGCACGGCCGGAGTCTCCACTCCTCCCGCGGGCAGGGCCGACGGCTGCACCACGAAGCCCAGCTGCACCACCGACGCGATGCTGATGTCGAAGGGAGTGCTGGTGATGCCGGCAAGCCCTCCCGACGAGGCCACCAGCGTGTACCCCGCGCCCACCTTGTCCACCCACAAGCCGGCAAACGAAGCCACTCCGCCCACCGCCGCCACCGCCGCGCCTCCAGAAAGAGTGCCTCCTCCCGGGTTGTTGCCCAACGCCAGCGCAACGCTTGCCGTCGAGGACGGAAGCGCATTGCCCAGCGCGTCCAGCACCGCCACTTGTACCGAGGGAGAAAGCGCAACTCCCGCCAGCGCGCTGGATGGCTGCACCAGGAAAGCCAACTGCGCCGCCGCCCCGGCCACTATGTCAAAGGCAGCGCTGGTGGCCCCGATGAGCCCAGTCGAGGAAGCGACGAGAGTGTAGCCAACACCCGTCTTGTCGATGGAGAGGTCGCTGAAGGCGGCCACCCCGCCTACTGCATTCAGCGGGTTGGTGCCCGAGAGAGTCCCTGCACCGGGGTTGTTGCCGAAGGCCACTGTGATGGGCGCGGCGGACGCACCCGCCAGGTTGCCGAAGGCGTCTTCCACCACCACCGAAGGAGTGAGGGCCGCCCCGGCCGACGCACTCGAAGGCTGCACCAGGAAGGCCAGCTGCACCGGCACCCCGGCCACGATGTCGAAGGCAGCGCTCGTGGCCGCGGAAAGCCCGGCCGAGGAAGCCACCAGGGTGTAGCCGACTCCCGCCTTGTCGAGGGACAGGTTGCCGAACGCCGCCACCCCACTCGACGCCGCCACCGGAGTGGTGCCGGACAACACTCCGCCCCCGGGGTTGTTGCCCACCGCCACGGCGATACTCGCCGCCGACGAGACGACGACGTTGCCGAAGCCGTCCTGCACTGCCACCGAGGGCGTCATGGCCGCCCCGGCGGACGTACTCGCCGGCTGCACTGTGAAGGCCAGCTTCGTCGCCGCGCCCGCGACAATGTCGAAGGCGACGCTGATGGCCGCGGAAAGCCCGGCCGAGGAGGCCAACAGCGTGTAGCCCACTCCCGCCTTGTCGATGGAGAGGTTGCTGAACGTCGCCACGCCGCTCGAAGCCGCCAAGGAGGCAGTCCCCGACAGCGTACCGGCTCCGGGGTTGGCGCCGATGGCCAGGGCAATCGGAGCTACCGAAGACGCGATGGTGTTGCCCGACGCGTCCTGCACCGTCACCACCACGGCCGGGGCAATGGCCACTCCCGCCACCGAAGAAGTCGGCTGCACGGCGAAGGCCAGCTTCGTCGCCACTCCGGCGGAAATGTCGAAGGCGAGGCTGGTGACTCCGGAAAGCCCACTCGAAGTCGCCGCCAGCGTGTAGCCCATCCCCGCCTTGTCTATGGACAAGCCGGGGAAGGTGGCGACACCCGCGACGGCATTTTGCGCCACCGTCCCCGACAGCACCCCTCCACCCGGGTTGGTGCCGATTGCCATCGCAATAGTCACCGCGGAAGAGGTGTCGGTGTTGCCCAGCGCGTCCTGCACCGCCACCGCCACGGCTGGCGTAACCATTGCCCCAGCCGTCGTGCCGGTGGGCTGCGCCACGAAGGCCAGCTGTGTCGGCGCACCCACCGTAATGTCGAAGGCGACGCTGGTGGCATTGGTGAGGCCCGCAGTCGAGGCCACCAGGGTGTAGCCAACCCCCGACTTGTCGATGGAGAGGTTGCTGAAGGTGGCGACGCCCGAGACGGCATTCTTCGGTGTAGTGCCGGAGAGGCTGCCACTTCCCGGGTTGGTGCCAATGGCGAGGGCAATGCTGGCCGCCGAGGCCGTCACGGTGTTGCCAAACCCGTCCTCTACCGTCACAGCAATGGCCGGGCCTATGGACGCCCCCGCCGTGGTGGCCGTCGGCTGCACGGCGAATACCAGCTGAGTCGCCGGCCCTGCCGTCACGTTGAATGCGGCGCTGGTAGCCCCGGTGAGCCCCGAAGCCGAAGCGGTGAGGGTGTAGCCCACGCCCGACTTGTCGATGGAGAGGTTGGAGAAGGTGGCGATTCCCGCCACGGCGCTGACGGGCGTCGTCCCAGACAGCGTTCCCCCACTGGGGTTGGTGCCAATGGCAATGGCGATGCTGGCAGCCGAAGACGTCACCCGGTTGCCGAGGGAGTCCTCGACCGTCACGGTGATGGTCGGGGCGATGGAACTGCCCGCTACGGTGTTGGTGGGCCCCACGGAAAAGGCCAGCTTGTTGGCCGCGCCCGGCACGATGTCGAAGGTGCCGGAAGTGGTGCCGGTGAGGCCGCCCGAAGTCGCCGTCAGGGTGTAGCCCACTCCCGTCTTGTCGACGGTGAGGTTGGAGAAGGTAGCGACGCCCGAGACGGCGCTCTTCGGGTTGGTGCCCGACAACACCCCGCCGCCGGGGTTGGCGCCGAAACCAAGAGTGATGCTGGCGGCAGAAGACGTCACCGTGTTGCCGAAGGCGTCCTGCACCGTCACCACGACTGGCGGAGCGATGGAGGCGCCCGCGACGGTAGTGCTCGGGGCTACGGTGAAGGCCAGCTTGGAAGCCGCGGCGACGGCAATGTTGAAGGCGGTGCTGGTGGCGCCGGTGAGGCCGGGAGAGGAGGCCGTCAGGGTGTAACCCAGTCCCACCTTGTCGATGGAGAGGTTGGAGAAGGACGCGACGCCGGCCGAGGCATTGAAGGGGTTGGTGCCCGACAACACCCCGCCACCCGGGTTGGTGCCAATGGCCAGGGTGACGGTGGCGCTGGACGAAGTCACGGTGTTGCCGAGGGCGTCCTGCACCGTGACGGCTATGGCAGGGGAAATCGAGGCGCTGGCCGCCGCGTTGGACGGCTGCACCGTGAAGGCCAATTTGGTGG
>JAHFDQ010000066.1:0-7453 GCA_023248915.1 Archangiaceae bacterium
CGAAGAGGCAGACGAGGGCGTTGACCACCAGCCACGGCATCGCAAGGAAGGTGAACGGCATGTAGGCGAGCGCCGGGGCCCTCGACACCGCGGCGTAGGCGAGGAAGCCGGCGAAGCCGATGGCCAAGCCCCCCAGCATCGGGCGCAGGGCCCGCCACTTCATCCCGAAGAGCGAGGCGGCCACCGGGATGAGGGCGCTGTAGAAGAGCGGGTTCGCCAGCCTGCCACGCCCGAAGATGATCTTCTCCCAGTCGGGAATGGGCAGCGACGCCGCGTCGGCAACACCCGAACCCGACCCGAAGCCGCTGCTGAACCAGCGCAGCACGAAGAAGCCGACAGTGGCCAGCACCATGGGCACGAGGAAGCTCGGCAGCGCGAAGAGGTTCAGGAAGCCGGGCCGTTCCTTCCGCCCGAGCGTCAGGAGCACCAGCGCGAGCAGCCCGGCGGCCCAGAGGAACGGCTTCCAGTCGATGCCGCCGCCACCGCCGATCGCGGCCAGCGAGGCCTGGGCGTTCAAGAGGCCGTGGCCGTACTGCTCGGACCAGCCCTTCTCCGAGGCGGGCTTGGCGCCTGCGAACAGGGCCTTCTCGACCTCGTCGGGGCTCGAGGCGCCCGCGGCAAAGAGCAGCGCGGCGACCCCGGCGACGTGCGGCGTCGCCATGCTGGTGCCCTGGTACGAGGCGTACACCGAGCGGCCCGGGTCGGTCGGGTCGAGGGTGTTCTGGATGATGCCGTTGCGGTCGCCGCCGCGCTTGTCTCCGCCGGGGGCCGCGATGTCGAGCTCTTTGCCGTAGGAAGAGTACGGGGCGCGACTGCCGTCGGGCCCCACCGCCGCCACCGCGACCGACCCGGGGTAGGCCGCGGGAAACTCGACTCTGCCCGCGCCGGTGTTGCCAGCGGCGCAGACCACCACCGCTCCCTTCTTCCTGGCGTAGGCGACGGCGGACTCCATCACCTGTGAGCGGCCACCGCCGCCCAGCGACAGGTTCAGCACCTTCGCGCCGTGGTCGGCCGCCCAGCGAATCGCGTCGGCGATGTCGGCCGAGTTGCCGCGCCCGAAGTGGTCGAGCACCTTCACCGGCATCAGCGTGGCCTCGAAGGCGATGCCGGCCACGCCCACGCCGTTGTTGGTGGCCTGGGCTATGGTGCCGGCGACGTGGGTGCCGTGGCCGTGGTCGTCATTGGGGTGTTCGGTGTCGTTGACGAAGTCGTAGCCCTTCGCGAACTTCGCGCCCTTCAGGTCGGGCACCTGCCGGAAGTCGCTCCGGTCTTCGTAGGCGATGCCGGTGTCGAGGACCGCGACGATCACTCCCTTGCCGTGCGTGACGGTCCAGGCTCGCGGCATGTGAATCATCGCCAGGTTCCACTGCTGGGCGAACATCGGATCGTTCGGGGTGAACTCGCCTTGACCGGCAGCCGCGCCCTTGCCCGATTCGGGGGTCAGGCCCGCGGCAAAGCCCGAGGGCTCGGGAGCTTGAACTTCCATCAGCGGCTCGGCCGACTCGACCAGGGGATTCGCGCGGATCTTCGCCAGCGCCGCGGGGACATCCGAGACGCCGACCGCGACGGTGACGCCGTCCTCGGCGCCTTCGACCGAGTTGAACTCGAGGTCGACGCCCCACTCCTTTTCCATCGCGTCGAACTGCGCCTTCGTCGTCCCGTCCTTGAAGTCGACCACGATGGCGCCTGGAACGCGCGCCGCCGCGTCGTCGGGTTCGTCGGCGGTCAGGTAGGCCGGGCGCGACAAGTCGGTCTGCAGCCGCGCGGAGTCGGCTTGACCCGAATCGGCGGCGCAGCCGGAGAGAAACCACGCAACTGCTCCGACGAGAGCCGTCCAGCGGGGAGAAAGGCGAGTTGGCATGAGGGACCCTTTCAGAGCCCGCTACGAACGAACGATCGAACGATTGGGTTCGGACGATCTTCCTGCAACTACGACTGTAATGAATTCAGGGGCTTTCGTGGGCTCTTTCGAGCGATTTCAGCCACTCGACGACGGTTTTGCCCACCAGCGGAAGGTTTCGGGTGAAGGCCCGGTCGGCGCCCGGAATCACGACCAGGTCGGGAAATACCGCGCGGGGAAGCGCAAGGTCTTCTTCCGCGACGATGATCTGCACGGGGCACGGCCGCGCCCAGTCGGCGGAGAAGGTCGAAGGACCGATGAGGCAGACCCCTGCGACCGGCGTCTCGCGCGCGAGCGCCAGCGCCAGCTCGCCGGTCCCGGCCAAGGCGATGAGGGCGACTCTGCGAGCCCCATCGCCCACGAGGTTAGACTCGAGCGCTTCCAGCGCGGCCCGCGCGTCGCGGCGGAGCGCCTCGCCCCGCCCCCTTCGCCCCTGGCTTGCGCCCACGCCCCGGAAGTTGAACCTCAGGGTGGGGTGTCCGGCCGTCGCCGCCGCCCAGACCACCTCGGCCGCGACGACGTGGTCCATGCTTCCGCCTTCCGCGGGCGGAGGCGGTACGACGAGGACTCCCGGCGAGGCGTTTCCGCGGTGCGACAGGCCTTCCAGCACCTCGGCACCCAACGGGACGAGGGTCGGCCGTTCGAGGAACTGCCCGCGCTGAACCATGGCCCGACGCTACACAAAAAAAGGGCCCGAGGTCGCCCCCGGGCCCAAGCTGTACGGTCGCGGCGGCTACTGGCCGCGCGGCGAGAAGCCGATGTAATTCGTACCGTCGACGCGGCGGCCGACGAAGTTCAGCTTGGCGGCGCAGTTCACCTTGTTGTCGTTGTTGGTGCAGGCGGTGCAGGTGTACTGGGACGACAGGTCGACGCTGCCGACGGGAGAGGCTCCCAGGTCGTTGAAGCTCACGATGACGGACAGCGTCTTCGTGTAGGTGTACTGCGAGTTCGGGTCAGGCAGCTTCTGCTCGACCAGCTGGCCCGAGAACACCTTGTCCGAGCCTTCGATCATGCTGCCGACGCTGATCTGGTCGGCCTGGCCCAGCCGGACCGAGAACGGCCCGATGTCGAGGTACTGCTTGTTCTCGACGCCGTCCCAGAGCACCCACTGCAGCTCTTCGCGGAGGTTGGTGCCGATTTCGCGAAGCGTGCTGACGGTGTTGTTGAGGTAGCAGCTCGGGGGAAGGCTCGCCAAGGGCGACCCGTCCATCGAGATCATGTAGATGCGCGGCTGCGAAGCCCCGCAGCCTGCGAGCACGGCAAGAGCAGCGGCCGCCAGGACGACCTTATTGATGCGCATGGTTCCTCTCCCTTTAATTGATGTTGAGTATCGAAAACCGGAGCCGGCCTTAGCCCGAGACGTATTACCGAGTCAACGTTTCTAGACACCGGACTCGCGACCGAAGTGCCGGTCAGTTGCGGGCGAGGACGAAGAACTTGAGGTACCGGCCCTCGGGGAACTGCAGCCGGATGGGGTGATCGGGCGGTTGGTAGCGCTCTTCGACCAGGGCCAGGTCCGCGCCGGCCTTGTAGGCCCCTTCCTTCACCGCGTCGAAGAAGGCCTGGGGGCTCACCCGCGCCGAGCAGGACGCCGTGGCAAGAAGTCCTCCCGGGCGCAGCACGGCCAACGCCTGGCGATTCAAGGACGCGTAGCCCGCGACCGCCGCCTCGACGGCCTTCTGGCTCTTGGCGAAGGCCGGAGGGTCGAGGATGACGAGGTCGAACAGGCGGCCCTCGTCGCGAAACGAGGCGAGCGCCTCGAAGACGTCGGCGGCGAGGAAGTCGTGGCGTTCGGGAGCGACGCCATTCCGGGTGAAGTTGCCCCGGGCCAAGGCCACCGCGTCGGCGTCCTGGTCGATCGAGAAGACGGACCGGGCCTGGCCGAGCGCCGCGTTGACCGAGAAGCCGCCTGAAAAGCAGAAGCAGTTCAGGACGTCACGGTCTTTCGCCAGGCGCCGGATGAGGAACCGGTTCTCGCGCTGGTCGAGGAAGAACCCGGTCTTCTGGCCGCGCCAGGGGTCGACCGCGAAGGCGGCGCCCCGCTCGCGAATCTCGATGAGCTCGGGGGCCTGGGTCCCGGAGAGCATCTTGCCCGAGCCCCTGCCGTCGTCGTCCTCGACGTCATCGCGGGCGACCTCGTCGCGGCCGATCACGCCCTTCAACCCCGGGACGGCGGCAGCGAGGGCCTCGACGATGAGGGCCCGGTACGGGTTCAGCCCGGAAGAGTACAGCTTGAGCACGGCGTGGCCGGCGTAGAGGTCGATCACCACCCCCGGCAGCTCGTCGCCCTCGCCGTGGACGAGGCGGAAGCTGTCGGTGCCCTCCAGGTCGATCAGCCGGAGCCGCCGGGCGTGCGCGGCGGCGATGCGTCGGCGGAAGAGCGCGCCGTCCACCGTCTCGCCTGCCTCGCGGGTCAGCACCCGTACCGCGATGGCGGACAGAGGATCATAGTAGCCGCGGGCGAGGAACTTCCCGTGCTCGGTCAGGTCGACGACGCTGCCGGGCGGCAGCTTCGGCGGGTGCTCGAGCGAATTCCGGAACACCCAGGGGTGACCGGCGCGCAGGTGGCGGCCGAGGCCGCGGGCGACCTCGAGGCGGACGGGGCTCATGAAAGGGCCCTCGCCAGCTCTTCGAAGCCAGCCCCTTCGCGGCGCCGGGTGACATAGGCGGGCGGGTGGGCCAGCTTCGGCAGGACGTCGAGCACGTTCGCCACTCCGACCGAGAGCGAGAACCCCTCGAACATCGGTTCGTCGTTGAGCGAGTCGCCGCAGTAGACGAAGCGCGGGTCGGGCCGCCGAAGGGAGAGCTTCCATTCGCGCTTGAGAAACCGCCGGACCGCCGAGAGCTTGTCGAACCGGCCCACCCAGCAATTCACGTGCACCGACGACCGCACCGCGGACACGCCGCGCGAGGTGAGCCGCCGTTCCAGGACGTCGGCCGCGGCGGACCCGAGCCGGGCCTCTTCGGCGTAGTCGAGGGCGAGATCGACGTCGGTGTACGCGCTGTCGCCCGACAGGCGGGCTCCGGGCACGAGGCGCCGGGCTCGCTCGACTTCCCGGGCCAGTCGGACGCGGTTGGCTCGACGCGCGGCGGCGGGCTGGGCGTAGACCTTCTCCAACCGGCCTCCGGGCCTGGGCGCAAAGTAGAGCGCTCCGTTCTCGACGATGACGCCGTCGACCGGCAACAGCCGCGCCCAGGCCTGGCCCCACCCGGCTGGCCGCCCCGATACCAGCACTACCCTCACCCCTGAACGCTTCAGCCGTTCGAGCGCGCGCAAGGTGGTCGAGGCCAACCGCCACCCGGTAGTCAGCGTTCCGTCGACGTCGGTGAAGACGGCGCGCACCTGGCCCAGGTCGGCCCGCGCGAGCGGCAGAGGGGCCTGGCTTCGCGGCCTCTGGGCCATCAGTAGAGCTGGAGCCCGGCGAGCAGCCCGGTGAGCCGGTCGATGGACTCTTTGAGCCCGCTGCCCTGCAGCGACGTCACCGGCGTCTTTCGGGCCTTACGGAGGAAGGTGTCGAGCTCGGTGTCGCGCCCGTACAGGGCCTGGCCGGCGATCAGCGCCTCGTTCAGGAGCACGGCCGCGGCCAAGGGTTCGGACGCAAACACCTGCTGGGCCCCCTCGAGCTTCACCGCGCAGGCGGCGGACACTTCGCGGTCGTGCTGGAGGATGGTGTCGCGCCGATTCACGCTGGTCAGCCCGGCGATGAATTCCGAGAACGGTTCGACCAGGGCCAGGAGATCTTTCTTCGGCGAAGTGGCCAACACGGCCAGCTTGCCGAGGTCGTGCCGCGCCTCGATGACGACGCGCTTGTCCTGCGCCCTCAACGCGCGGTAGGCGGGCGTCCGGCCGAAGGTGTCGAGCTCTTTCTCGAACTGCTGGGAGTTCCACTGCACGTCTTCCGGTTCGGCTTCTCGGATTCGTTCGATGCGCGCCCGGATGACGCGCGACAGGTCGGCCACGGTGCTGCGCACCGCCAGCGACGACTCGAGCTCGAGCCGGTAGAACGGCACCACGTCGCGCTTGTGCACGTCGGCGAAGGCCGAGGCGGTCGAGTGCACCAGCCCGCCGATCTCTTCGCGGAACTTGGTGCGGAAGGCCTGGAGGTCGGCGAGCAGGTTCCACCGGTCGGACACGACCGAGGGGCTGCGCATGCGTTCGCCCAACTTACTGACCTCGAGGGCCAGGGTCTGCGACACCGTCTGGAGCGCGGCCTCGGCCTCGCCGATCTGGCCCGAGGTCGGCGGCCCCTTCGCCAGCGAAGGGAACTGCTCTCGAATCACCATCAAGAGCGCGTTGACGTCGACGACCGTGTCGCGGATGACTGGGGCCATCTCTTCCCAGAGGGACAGGTCGGGCGCTCCTTCGGTCGAGCTGGTCTCGTACTTCACCAGATCGATGTCGGACAGCCGGTGAATCGCCTGGGCCGCGGCGAGGTAGACCTTGCGCAGCTTGGTGGCGAACGCGCGATCGGGCAGTTGCGCCAGCAGGGCGTCGAGCCGCGGGGAGAGCCCGGTGGGATCGGTGTCGGCGTTGCTCACGGCGGCGACAGTCTAAGCACAGGGCGACTGCGAACGCTGGAAAACCGCGCCGGGAGCCGGTAGGACGCGGGTCCATGCCAACGCTCGAGCACGACGACGCGAAGCTCTTCTACCGGGACGAGGGGAAGGGCCAGCCGGTGATGCTGCTGCACGGCTTTCCGCTCTCGTCCGAGAGCTTCCAGGCGCAGCTCGACGCGCTGCCCCGGAAGATGCGGCTGATCGTGCCGGATCACCGGGGCTTCGGCCGCAGCACGCTCGACGGCGGCCCGACCGAGATGAGCCGCCTGGCGAAGGACGCCCTGGCGATTCTCGACGCGCTCGACCTCGAGTCGGTGGTGGTGGGCGGCGTGTCGATGGGCGGCTACGTGGCGATGGCGCTGGCGCGGCTGGCTCCTGCTCGCCTGAAGGCGCTGGTGCTGATCGACACCCAGCCCGGGCCCGACGACGACGCGGGCAAGGCGCGGCGCGAGGCGACCGCGCGCGACGTCGAGGCCAAGGGTATGGAGGTGCTGGTCGAGTCGATGATGCCGACCCTGGTCGCCATCGATGCGACTCCGGCGACGCGGGCGAAGGTCGGCCGGCTGATTCGGGCGAACACCACTCAGGGGGCGTCGGCGGCGCTCAGGGGCATGGCCCTGCGCCCCGACAGCCGCGACGTGCTGTCTCAGCTTCAGCGCCCGACGCTTGTCGTGGTGGGCGAGAGGGACACGCTCACCCCGCCCGAGAAGTCGAGAGAGATGGCGGCGCTCATTTCCGGTTCCCGGCTGGTCGAGATTCCCTCGGCCGGCCACCTGTCCAACCTCGAGAACCCCGAGGCGTTCAACCGGGCCCTCGAGGAGTTCGTCCTGTCGCTGCCGAAGGAGTCTCGATGATCGCCTGGCTTCCCCTCGTCATGTGCGCGCTGCCGACACCTCCCGCGACTCCCAAACGGCCCGTCGTCGACCGGTACTCCGAGGTCGAGGTCCGCGACGACTACCGCTGGCTCGAGGCGGGGGCCGACCCGGCCGTGCAGAA
>JAHFDQ010000066.1:7463-9136 GCA_023248915.1 Archangiaceae bacterium
CACGACGCGCCTGCGCCAGCTCATCGGCAGCGAGTCGCCGGCGTACTACGGGCTCGCCGAGCGCAAGGGAATGCTCTTCGCGCTCAAGTTCCAGCCGCCGCGCCAGCAGCCCTTGCTGGTGGTGCTGGACTCATTCGCGGACCCGGTTCGCGAGCGCGTGGTGATCGACCCGATCGCGATCGACCCCTCGGGGTCGACCGCGCTGGACTTCTATGTGCCGTCGCTCGACGGCAAGCACGTGGCGGCCTCGCTGTCGACCGGAGGCTCGGAACGCGGCGACGCCCACGTCTTCGAGACGGCGACGGGCAAGGAATTGGCGGGCGACCGCGTGCCCGCGGTCAACACCGGCACCGCGGGAGGCACCCTCGCCTGGGCTGCCGACGGCTTCTTCTACACGCGCCACCCGCTCGAGGGAGAACGGCCCGCCGCGGACCTGAACTTCTTCCAGCAGGTCTGGTTCCACCGCTTGGGGACGCCGGCCAAGGCCGACACGTACTCGCTGGGGAAGGACTTCCTCCGCATCGCCGAGAACTTCCTGTCGACGTCCGAGGACGGCGCGTGGGCGGCGGACCTGGTCCAGAAGGGCGACGGCGGGGAGTACGAGCTGTT
This sequence comes from Archangiaceae bacterium, assembly GCA_023248915.1. Lineage (GTDB taxonomy): Bacteria > Myxococcota > Myxococcia > Myxococcales > Myxococcaceae > JAHFDQ01. The sequence goes on from JAHFDQ010000066.1 coordinate 8,073, forward strand.
CTTGCTGGCGCCGGGCGGCAAGTGGACGAAGGTCGCGTCTTACGAAGACCGCGTGGTCGCCGCCGAGTTCGGGCTGGACGGGGCGATCTACCTCTTGTCGAAGAAAGGCACGCCCCGCGGCCAGGTGCTGCGGCTGCCGCTGGCGGCGCCGGCGCTGGAAAAGGCGAAGGTCGTCGTGGCAGAGGGTGAAGCGACCATCGAGGCCTACCTGCCGGCGGCGTCGCGGCTGTACGTCGAGGAACAGTTGGGCGGCCCGTCTCGAGTGCGGGTGGTGAGCCTCGACGGGAAGGACCTGGGCCGGGTGCCCACGCCCGACGCGACCTCGGCCGGCGGGCTGACGCGCCTGGGCAAGGACGATCTGCTGGTGCAGGTGAACGGCTTCCTCGTGCCGCCGGCCTGGTCGAAGTACGCGGCCGCGACGGGGGCGCTCTCGCCGACCGCGCTGGCGATGAAGGTCCCGGTGGACCTGTCGAAGTACGAGGTGGCGACCGATTCCTGCGCGTCGAAGGACGGCACGACGGTGCCGCTGTTCGTCGTCCGCGCCAAAGGTACGCGGCTGGACGGGTCGAACCCCACCTGGCTGACCGGCTACGGCGGCTTCGACGTCTCGAACGGCCCGGCCTACAAGCGTTCGCTGCCCGCGTGGCTCGAGCAGGGCGGCGTCTTCGCGCTCGCCGTCATCCGCGGCGGCGGCGAGTTCGGTGAGACTTGGCACGAGCAGGGCATGCTGCTGCGCAAGCAGAACGTCTTCGACGACTTCATCGCGTGCGCCGAGCGTTTGGTGGCGACGAAGGTGACCCGGCCCGACCGGCTGGCGATCGAGGGCGCGAGCAACGGCGGCCTGTTGATGGGGGCGGCGCTCACCCAGCGCCCCGAGCTGTTCCGGGCCGTGGTGGCCGAGGTCGGCTACTTCGACATGCTGCGGTTCGAGACGGCGCCCAACGGCGTCTTCAACACCACCGAGTACGGGTCGGTGAAGGACGCGGCCCAGTTCAAGGCGCTGTACGGCTACTCGCCCTTCCACCGCGTGAAGGACGGCGTCGCCTACCCTTCGGTGCTCTTGA
>JAHFDQ010000066.1:9146-15553 GCA_023248915.1 Archangiaceae bacterium
CGCCCGCCTGCAGGCGACGGGCACGAAGCGGCCAGTCTTGCTGCGCACCAGCTCGAATACCGGGCACGGCATGGGCACTCCGCTGGACGAGCGGATCGCTCAGGTGGTCGATCAGTTCGCGTTCCTGTGTGACGCCCTCGGCACGAAGGTGAAGTCGCCCAAGTGAGGGCGCCGCCAGCTACGGCTGGCAGATGACCTGGTCGCCCGAGACCGAGCAACTGCTGCAGGTGTTGGTCTGCACCAACACTCCGCTGCGGCAGTCGAGGGTGGCGGTGCCGGCGGCCGTGCACAGCCCCTTGCCCTCGGCGGTCGAAGCGCAGTTGTCGCCGGCCAAGTCACCGGTCATGTCGCACTTGATGACGTCGTTGGTCCGGGTACAGCCCGCCGAACCGCGGCACGGCAGCTTCACCCACTGGCCCGCCTTGCACTCGAGCGCGTTGGCCGCGTCGGCGCAGAGGAAGCCGTTCTGGTTGCAGGAATCGCCTTCCTTGGCGCCACCGCAGGCCGAACCGAGGGCCAGGGCGGCGAGGAAGATTGGGAGAGCACGTGGCATCAATTCACCCGACAGGAGAGGGCCGGCCTGAAGCGAAGCGGGCGCACTATCGGCGGCGGCCGGCGCAGCGTCAACTGGGGAGAGCGCGCGCGAAGAAGCGCAGCCAGTTGCCGCCGGCGACCTTCTCGACCCACGCTTCGGGGTGCCCCCGCGCGAGGAGCGCCTCGGTGACGAGCGGCAGGTCGCGCACGTCGCGCATGCCCCTGGGCAGCGGCACCATGCCGTCGAAGTCCGAGCCGTAGCCGACCGCGTCTTCGCCCATCACGTTCACTGCGTGCTCGATGTGGCGCACGACGGCTGCGACGTCCCGGCCGCCGAGGAACTGCGTCGCGAAGATGATGCCCACCACCCCACCCCGCTTGGCGATGGCGCGGAGCGCTTCGTCGTCGAGGTTGCGCCAGGCGGGGGTGACGCCGGCGACTCCGGTGTGCGAGCAGAACGGCAGCGCGGACGGGTGCGCCAGGACGTCGGCGAGCGTGCGGCGCGAGGCGTGCGCGACGTCGACCGGCAGGCCGACCCGGGCCATCTCGTCGAGGACTTCCCGCCCGAGGCCGGTGAGCGGCCGATTGCCGGCGAGCGGCGTCGAAGCTCCGCCGAGCTCGTTGTTGCCGAGGTGGCAAAGGCCCATGAAGCGCACGCCCCGGTCGCGCAGCTCGGCCACCCGCTCGACGCGCCCCTCGATCGCGTGCCCCCCTTCGATTCCCAGGATGGCCGAGAGCCGGCCAGCCTTCACGTTCGCCTCGAGCGCCGCCCGCGTCGGCGGCTGCTGGGCTCGCCCGCCCGACTTCGCGCAGGCCTCGGCCAGCCGGTCGATCTGCCAGCACGCGCGGGCCCACTCGCCCTTCCGAGCGGTTGCCGGCCACTTCCGCCAGGCGGCGAACAGGGGGAAACCTCCGATGATGGGCAGGCCCCGAGTGACGACGGTGAAGCACTGCAGCTTCACGCCCGCCTCGGCCAGCCGGGGAAAGTCCACGTGGCCCTCGGCCGACGCCTGGTTGAGGTCGCGGTTCCACATCAGGGAATCGGCGTGCGCGTCCGCGATGCAGGCGCGGCGGTGGAGAGCTGCGGCGTCGGGCATGTCCGAGAGCATGCGGCGGAGGCGCGGCGACCTCAACGGAAAGTCTGGGTCGGGCGCGCCGGGCCTCGTTGACAGGCGGGAGCGCCCCCGCTATCGCTGCCGCCGTGAAGCTCACCGTGAACGGCCAGGCTCGCGAAGTGCCCGAGGGCGTGACGCTCGCCGTGTTGCTCGGCCAACTGAAGGTCGAGGGCGAACGGGTGGCCGTCGAGGTGAACACCCGGGTGGTGCGCCGCGCCCGGCACGCCGAGCACCGGCTGGCCGAGGGCGACCAGATCGAGATCGTCACCTTCGTAGGCGGAGGCTAGGAGCGCCCATGGAAGACGTGCCGCTGACGATCGCAGGCAGGAAGTTCGGCTCGAGGCTCATCATCGGGTCGGGCAAGTACCCCAGCTTCGAGGTGATGAAGCGCTGCCACGAAGCCTCCGGGGCCGAGCTGGTGACGGTGGCCGTGCGCCGGCTCGACCCGAACGCCAAGGGCGAGGCGTCGCTAATGCACTGGATTGACACGAAGCGCCTGGTGCTCTTGCCCAACACCGCGGGCTGCTACACCGCCGACGAAGCGGTGCGCACCTGCCACCTGGCCGAAGAGCTCGGCCTGAGCAAGTGGGTGAAGCTCGAGGTGCTGGGAGACGACAAGACGCTCTACCCCGACGTCGAAGAGACGCTGAAGGCCGCCCGGGTGCTGGTGAAGGAAGGCTTCACCGTGCTGCCGTACACCAGCGACGACCCGATCACGGCCCGGAAGCTCGAGGACCTGGGCTGCGCGGTGGTGATGCCGCTGGCCGCGCCGATCGGGTCGGGCCTCGGCATTCGCAACCCGCACAACCTCCGGCTCGTGCGCGAGGCGGTGAAGGTGCCGGTCATCGTCGACGCGGGCGTGGGCACGGCCTCGGACGCGGCGATCGCGATGGAGTTGGGCTGCGACGCGCTCTTGCTGAACACCGCCATCGCCCAGGCGAGAGAACCGGTGCGAATGGCCGCCGCGATGAAGAAAGCGGTCGAGGCCGGGCGCGAGGCCTTCCTCGCCGGGCGCATTCCCCGGAAGGCGTACGCCTCGGCGTCGAGCCCGATCGAAGGGCTGGTCCAGAGCTGAGCATGCTCGGGTTCCGCTCCACTTCCGTTCAGGTCGAGCGAAGTAGAAACCCTTCGACGGGCTCGGGGTGAACGGAGGCGGACGCGTGAAGTTGCCGCGCCTCATCGTCATCACCGACTGGGCGCTCGACCCGGCCACCCTGCTGTCGCGCCTGGCGGCGGCGCTGTCGCTCGGGCCGGACGTCGGCGTGTTGCACCGTCACCCCGGAGCGCTCGGCCGGCGCCTTCTCGACGAGGCGCACCGGGTGACCGAGCTGGCGGCCCGCTTCGGCAACCCCGTCTTCGTGTCCGGCCGCCTCGACGTCGCGCTCCTGTGCTCGGCCCACCTTCACCTGCCCTCGCGAGGGCTGGCGGTCGCCGACGTGCGGCCGAACCTGCCGCCGGGCCGGTGGGTGAGCCGGTCGGTGCACGACGCGGCCGAGGGGAAGGCGGCGACGGGCGCCGATCTGGCCCTGGTGGCTCCACTGTTTCCCGCCGGCTCGAAGGTCGGCGACGCCCGCCCGCCGCTGGGCGCTCGAGGCTTCTTCGAGCTGGCGCGCGACCTGCCCTGCCCGGCCTACGCGCTCGGCGGCATCGGCCCGGCCAACGCCGCCCTGGTCGCCGGCGCCCGGGGAGCGGCCGCCATTTCGTCCGTGCTGCACGCCGCCGACCCGAAAGCCGCGGCGGCGGCTATTCTCGCCGCTCTATGACGAGCCCCGTCCGCGAGCTGAGGCCGATGGCCATGGGCGAGCTCATTGACCGCGCGGCCACGTTCTGGCGCACGCACCTGAAGGCGATGTTCAAGATCAGCCTCGGGTTCCAGGTCGCGCAGTACGTCATCTTGAAGGCGTACCTGTTCGCGACGATGGCCTGGTCTCCGCTCATGCGAAACGGCCAGAAAATGATGGAAGCGGCCCGGGACACGCCAGGCGAGCTGCTTCGGCAGTGGGCGCTCGGCTTCGCGGGGCTGGCCCTGTCGATACCCATCTACCTGGCCATCACCTGGCTGGCGGGAGTGGCGATCACCCGCTACACGATGCCCACCCTGCTGGGCCGCGCGACCAGCCCTCGCGAAGCGCTGCGGCACACCCTGACGCGGGTGGGGCCGGTGACGGGCGGCTTCGTCCTGTCGCTCTTGTGGCTGGCGGGAATTTCGCTGGTCCTCGTCTTGCCCGGCGCGGCTGGAGTGGCGCTGGCGGTGAGCTTCGCCGACCGGGGCAACGGGGGCGCGGCCGCGGCGCTGGCGGTGCTCGGAGTGCTCGCGATCGGGTTCGGCGTGCTCGTGGCGATGGTGTGGTACCTGCTCAGGTTCTTCCTGACGTCGCAGGTGATCGCCATGGAAGAGCTGGGCGCGGTGGCGGCGGTGCGCCGGTCGGGGGCGCTGGTCGCCGGGCGAATCGGGCCGGGTGTGTGGAACCTGGTGAAGATGCGCGCCAGCCTGCTGATCTCGGTCATGGCCCTCATCGTCACCGCGGTCGGGCTGGTCTCGGGCCTGCCCGAAATCGCGCTGACCCTGGCATACCCAAAGCAGTTCAGTTGGACCAACCCGGACCTCGACTCCGTGCCCCAGGCCCTGCTCATTCCCGCCGAGCTGCTTCAGGTGGTGGTGCAGTCGGCGATCGGGCCGCTGTACGTGGTGTTCGGAGTGCTGTTCTACCTGGACATGCGCGTCCGGAGGGAAGGCCTGGACCTCGAGGCCCGGCTCGACGCGCTCGGCCCGGTGGGCCCGTGATCGCCTGGCTGGTGACCGCGGCGACGCTGCACGCCCTCCCCTGCGAGCGCGCTGAGGACGTCCGGCGCGAGCTGCTCGAGCTTGCGCGAAGCGGCGATCCGGCGGCCTTCGAGGCCCGGGTGGCCGGCCTCGGCCCGTTCGCGGTTCTTCCCTCGGAGGCCCGTCTCGAGGCGACCGAACGCGCCGACCTGGCCGGACGCCGGTTCGTGCAGGCCTGCGCGCTGGCCGCGCGCGACGCGCCGAGAAGGCTGGAGACGTCCGACCGGGCCCGGCTCGGCGCCATTCTCGACCGCCCCGAATTCTCGACGGCCCGACGCCGGGACTCGGACCTCATCGAGCGGCTGTTCGCGAGACTCCAGGCCTGGTTCCTGTCGTTGCTGGGGACGTCGGAAGCTCAGAGCTTCTCGGAAGCCTCTCGGATGGCGGTGCTCGCGCTCGCCCTGGCCGCGGCGGTGGGCGCGACGCTGCGGCTGCTCACCTCGCGTGGCCGGAGGCTCAGTCCGCGTCGGGCAGAGGCGCACGCCGCGCGCTTACCCCTGGAAGACCCCGCGGTCCACCTGGCGGCGGCGATGGCCGCTCTGGACAGTGAGCCGCGCGAGGCGATTCGCCAGGGCCTGCTGTGCCTGTTGTCGGCGCTGGAACGGGCGCGGCTGGCGCGGCCAGACCGGGTGAAGACGAACCGAGAGCTCGCGGCCGAGCTGCCCGAGCGCGGGGCGCCTGTCGAGCTGTGCGGCGAAGTCGAACGGCTGTTCGACTGGTACGACCGGGCCTACTACTCGCTCGAACCCGTGCCCGGCGCGGGGGCGCGCGCCTTCGTCGAGGGAGCCTCGCGGCTTCGCACCCGGCTCGCGGAGGCCGCGCCGTGAGGGCTTCGCGGGCCGATTGGGTGGAAGCTCTCCCCACGCCGCGGTCGAGCCCAGCGGAGGTGGCGCCATGAAAGAGTTGCGCGGCTGGGCGCTCTACGGGGCGCTGCTCGCCCTGGCCGCCGCGGCCGCGCTGGCCACTCACCAATCGCGAGCGAGCGAGTCGAAGGTGCCGTCTGTCGACAATACGGGCCCGCTCGGCGCCAAGGCGCTGAAGGTGTACTTCGAGGAGGGCGGCGTCCCGGTGATCGCCTTTCGGCGGCCGCTCACCGAGCTGACCGGGTCGGTGAAGACGCTCGTCGTGGCGGGCCCGTTGGCCCGCCGGATCGAGCTCGACGAAGCCAAGGCGGTCGAGCGATGGGTACGGGCGGGCGGCACCCTCGTGTACCTGGGCGGCCGCGGCAGTCCTTTGGCTCAGCGCGCGCTCGACGAGTGGCTCGAGCTGACGGCGGGGCCGCGGCTGTCTGAGACCGCGCTCGGCGCGTCGGTGCTCGAAGACCTGGGCGGCGGCAGCGTCGTGGTGGGACTGCCTCTCGGATCTGCGCGTGGCCTAGCGCTGCTGCGGGTGTCGGCCGACGAAACAGTTCATGCGGGGGGAGACGCGGTGCCGGTCGCGCAGACCGCGCTCTGGTGGCGGAAGCTGGGCGACGGCGATGTCTGGGTGGGCGCTGGCGCCGACCTCGTCGAGAACCGCAGGCTCGAGCTGCAGGACAACCTGGCGTTCTGGGACGGGCTGGGAGCGCGCGGCACGGTGGCGTTCGACGAGGGGCACCACGTGGCGGCCGAGACGCCCCCAATGTCGCTGGCGCTGGTGACCGTCGCGGCGCAACTCCTGGCCTGCACCGCGGTGTTCGCGCTCGCGCGGGGTTCTCGACTAGGGCCGCCCCGCCCTGAACGAACCGACCGTCACCGCAGCAGCCGCGACTACCTGGAATCGTTCGCACTGCTGACCCGAGGCGCGCGCGTCGAGCGAGAGCTGGTGTCCGAGCTGGTGGGCCGGCTGCGACTCTTGATGCAGGAACGAGCCGGAATTCCGATGGCGCTCGGCCACGAGGAGGCCGCGCGAGAGCTGGAGCGGCGCTGCAGGATTCCGGCCGCCGGAACGGCCGC
>JAHFDQ010000067.1 GCA_023248915.1 Archangiaceae bacterium
TTCGCCGCGCCCGTGGGCAACACCCTCTATGGCAAGACGGCGGACAAGGCGCTCTCCCCTTCCGAAGTGAAGCCGTACTCCGCGCCGAAGTACGCGCCCATCTACCAGGTCGACTCCGAGCCGGTGCTGGCCCACGAAGAGAAGATTCCCTACCCCGACGAAGCGCGCCGCGCCGGCGTCGAAGGCTCGGTCATCCTGTCAATCGTCGTCGACCTGGACGGCCGGGTGGTGCACGTGAAGGTGCTGAGCGGCCCGGGCTACGGCTTGAACGAAGCGGCGAGGGACGCCCTTCCCCGCTTCCGCTTCAAGCCAGCGGTGAAGGCCGGCGAGGCCGTGTCCACCGAGATGAAGTACACTTACACCTTCCTGCTCGACTGAAGGCCGGGGCCTTCCCCCCCAGGTCGGCCACCGGACCTGGCCATCAAGTTTGTGTTTCGCCCGGCTGGCTACGGCGTTAACTTCCGCCGCCTTTCACCTTCCAGAGGGGAACCCACAATGAAACGACTTGCATTCGCATGCCTGCTGGCGGTCACCGCCGGCTGCCCGGGGCCTGACACCACACCCACGCCGACCACGACGAAGTCCGACACCAACAACACCCAGGCGACCGTGACACCCAGGGGCTCGGTGGTAGGCCGGGTCACCGACGCCTACACCGGCCAGCCCATGTCGGGCGTGGCGGTGAAGGTGGTGGCGTCACCCGTGCTCTCCACCACCACCGACGACTCGGGCGTCTACGCCATCGACGGTCTTCCCGCGGGCGGTGCGCTGACCGCCTACTTCGAGCTGTCCGGCTACGTCCGCGGCCTCTGCGGCTTCACCATCGCCAACACCGCCGGCAACAGCCCGCAAGACGGAGCCAACGCCACCTGCAACGTCGTGCTGGGCAAGGCCGACGGCGAGGTGAAGGGGAACGTCCTGCTCCCCAACGGAGTGCCCGCGAGCGGCGCCATCGTCGTCGCCGACATGCGCCCGAACGGGTTCGACGGCGTGGTCACCACCGCGGTCGCTGCCGACGGCACCTTCGACCTGGTGGGCCTGGCCACCCAGGCGCGCGGCACCAACTACACGGTGACCGTGAACCCCTACGACCAGAACGGCGACAAGGTCGCTGACTACGGCGCGGTGAGCCAGGCGGTCTTCGTGACCCAAGGCACTCCGGCCCGCACGGTCTTCACGCTGACCAACGTCGGCCAGAAGGTGATCGCCTCGAACGTCTTCGACGGCGACATCGACCCGACCGACGAGATTCAGTTCACCTTCGCCTTCCCCGTCGTCACCACCTCGAACCAGTTCGCTGCGGCGACCGAGTTCCGGCTCGTCAATACCTCCCGCGCGAACCAGGAAGTCGCCACCGACATCACCTGGGTGAGCGATACCCAGGCGAAGGTGAAGCCTCAACAGGCGCTCGAGATCGGCGCCATCTTCCGCATCAACCTCAACCTCCAGAACGTGGGCGGAGGCACCTTCGTCACGAACTTCAACTTCCAGGCGCGCCCGGCGTCGGTGACTCCGCTGACCTCGCAGGTGAGCGGCCTCACCGTCACCAACGGGCCGTTCAACTTCAACTCCAACGCGTTCTCCCTCGCCTGGACCGGAGTGCCGCTCGCGACCGGCTACCTCGTCTGGGCCAAGGACACGCACCAGAACTCGAACTACGTGCTCGTCACCAACATCGTCGGCGAGTGCGAGCACTGCACGACGAACGTCGCCCTGCCGAACTCGTTCGACGTGAACAACTTCGACGGCACCCAGCCGCTGTCCTTCAACAACAAGGTGACCTTCGCGGTCGTCCCGACGGACCTCTACGGCAACTTCTCGCCCCTGAACGCAGCACCGACGGCGCAGGTGATGGACACCGTCGCGCCGACCATCACCGGCTACGGCATCGTCAGCGCCAATTCCGACGCCATCAACGACGACGCCGCCGCCTCGACCATCCAGATTCGCGTCTTCTTCAACGAGCCGATGGACACGGCGACGCCGCCCACCTTCATCACCGCGGCCAGCGTGGGCGCCACCTGGACCTGGGAAGTAGGAGGCCTCATCAACAACCAGGGCTCGTTCACCCTGACCATTCAGCCCGGGGCCGACGCGACCGGCCCCTACTCCATCCGCGGCGGCAAGGACTCGAGCGGCAACGCCGTGGTGCAGGGTGAAATCACCGACGCGCTCCACGGGCGGAAAGAGCTCTTGTCCAACCCGGGCTTCGAGACCGGCAACTGCTCGGTGACCAACTGGATTGTCGCCCACACCGGCAGCGCCACCGACCCGGTGGCCAACAGCTCGTCGGTGAGGTCGGGCGCGTGCGCCGCGGTGCTCGGCTTCCCCGCGGGCACGGTGCCGCAGACCGGCGAGGCGAAGCTGTACCAGGACGTCGCGCTGCCCGCGATTCCCCCCAACGCGAACTGGACCTTCCAGGTCGGCCTGTCCTACCGGACGTTTGCGCAGGCCGTCTCGGGAATGACACTGCCCTTCACCGTGACGCAGCAGTGCCGGCTCGTCGACCAGACCGAGACCACCACCATCGCGACGCTTGCCAACGCCATCAGCCAGAACTCGCCGTTCACCTTCACCGTTTCTCCCACTCAGACCATCTTGTCGGCCTACGCCAACACCACCGTTCGCTTGCTCTGCAGCGTGAACAACACCGGCACTCAGCCGGCGAACGTCGGCTTGTACGTCGATGACGTGTCGGTGGCGCTGGTGAAGTAGTCGCGGTCGGCCGTCCCGCGAGGGCCCGACCGGCCCCCGCGGAAGCGGCCACGGTTTTTTGGGGGGCGAAGGCCGGCGAACGGCCCTCGCCCCTCGTCCGTTTCTGGCCTACACGGGCACTGGCGGCCCGCCCCGCCGGACCGAATGCTCTCCCGAGTCGCCTCGCTTCGCGCCCTGTCCCACCGCCCCTACCGGGTGCTCTGGACGGGCGCCTTCATCGCCAACATCGGCGGCTGGATGCAGACGGTCGCCCTGGGTGTCTTCGTCACTCAGACCACCGGCAGCGCGGGCTGGACCGGCACCGTGGCCGCGCTGTCGTATCTGCCGGTGGTGGTGCTGGGGCCGGTGGGCGGCGTGCTGGCCGACCGCTGGGACAGGAAGAGCCACCTGCTCGTCGGCACGCTGGTGCAGACCGCCCTGGCGAGCCTGTTGGCGGGGCTGGCGCTTTCCCACCGGCTCACCGTGCCGACCGTCGGCGCCGTGGCCTTCGCCGCCGGCTGCGTGGGCGCGCTGCTCGCCCCGGCCTTCAGCGTGGTGCTCGCCACTTCGGTGCCTCGGGAAGACCTGCTGTCGGCCATCAGCCTCAACTCGGCACAGTTCAACGTCGGCCGCATCGTCGGCCCGCTGCTCGCAGCGGTGGCGCTGGCCTGGGGAGGGCTGGGCGCGGCGCTCGGCGCCAACGCGGTCGGCTTCTGGGCGGCGGTGGCGTCGCTCGTCGTGCTCCGGCTGCCAGCGCAGCCGCCCGCTCGCGCCGAACCGTTCGCGGCAGGGTTGAGACGCGGCTTCGCCGCGGCCTGGGCCGACCTGGGCACCCGCACCGCCCTCGCCCTGACGCTGGTCATCGCGACCCTGGTCGCGCCCTTCATCGGGCTGGTGCCGGTGATGGCCATTCAGGTCTTCCGGGGAGGAGCCACCCAGACTTCTTTGTTGGTGACGAGCCAGGGGCTGGGGGCCATCTCGGCGGCGCTGCTCTCGGGCTCGCTGGCCGCGCGCCTGGGCCGCCGGCGGCTGCTGGTGGGGGCTTCGCTCGTCACCCCGGTGGCCGGCGCGGCCTTCTGGCTCGCTCCGACGATGCTCACCTCGGCGGCGGCGCTCTTCGTCCTGGGCGGGGCGTACCTGACCGCGCTGGCCGGGTTAAGCACCGTCGTGCAGGCGCGGGCCGCGACCTCCCTTCACGCCCGGGTGACCAGCCTGTACGCCATGTTCCTCGGCGGAGGCTACGCGGTGGGGCTGGTCGGCATCGGCTGGCTGGGCGACCGGCTGGGCGTGCGCGCCGTCGGAGCGGCGTGTTCCGGGCTGTGCCTGGCCTGCATCTTGGCGCTCCGGGCGCTGCGCCCGTCCGCGCTCGGGGCGCTGGTGGCAGGTTCCGTTCACCCCGAGCGCAGCGAAGCGTAGTCGAGGGGCGGCCCTCGACGAGGGTCGAAACTGACCGCGAGTCGGCTCGACCTGCCCTCGACTTTGCTCGGGCTGAACGGAATTACGTCGGGCTGAACGGAGCTCTTCCGGGTTGAACAGAATTCCCCCGCCGAGCTACACCGCCAGCTTGCGCCCCTTCGGCTGCCGGCCGAAGCCGCGCTCGACCAGAATCTGCCTCAGGTCGGGCTCGCCGATTTCCTGCAGCTCGTAGCGCACCCGCACCGTCGGCTTCTTGATGTCCACGATGCGGCTCAAGTCTATGGGCGTGCCGATGACGACCACGTCGCAGGGCACCTTGTTGATGGTGGTCTGCAAGTCTCTCACCTGCTGCTCGCCGTAGCCCATCGCCGGCAACAGCACTCCGATGTTCGGGTACTTCTTGAACGTGTCGGTGATGGTGCCCACGGTGTACGGCCGCGGGTCGACCAATTCCCTGGCGTTGTACTTGTGGGCGGCCACCGTGCCCGCGCCGAACTTCATGTCGCCGTGAGTGAGGGTCGGCCCGTCTTCCACCACCAGCGCCCGCTTGCCGGCGATGCGTTCGGCGTGGTCGACGTAGATGGGCGAGGCCGCCTCGACGACAGCGGCCCGCTGGTTCACCGAGCGGATGTTCTGGCGCAGCTGGTTGACGGACGCCGCGTCGGCCGAGTCCACCTTGTTGATGATGACCACGTCGGCCATGCGCAGGTTCGCCTCGGCCGGGTAGTAGTTGAGTTCGTTGCCCACCCGCAACGGGTCGGCCACCACCAGGTGCAGGTCGGGCTTGTAGAACGGCAAGTCGTTGTTGCCGCCGTCCCAGAGGATGACGTCGGCCTCTCCTTGCGCCTGCTCGAGAATCGCCCCGTAGTCCACGCCCGCGTAGATGACGGTGCCGCTGACGATGTGCGGCTCGTATTCCTCAATCTCCTCGATGGTGCAGTGGTGCTTCTCGAGGTCCGACAGCTTCGCGTAGCGCTGCACCTTCTGCTTGGCGATGTCGCCGTACGGCATCGGGTGCCGCACCGCCGCCACCTTCAGCCCCATCTCGCGCAACAGGCGAGCCACCTTCCGCGTCGTCTGGCTCTTGCCCGAGCCGGTGCGCACCGCGCAGACCGAGATGACCGGCTTGGTGCTCTTCAGCATCGTCGGCTCGGCGCCCAGCAGCTTGAAGTGGGCTCCGGCGGCGTTGGCGATGGACGAGCGCGACATCACGTACGGGTAGGAAACGTCGCTGTAGGCGAACACCACCTCATCAATCCGGTGCTTGCGAATCGCCTCTTCGACCTCGTGCTCGGCGATGATGGGAATGCCCTTCGGGTAGTGCTTGCCCGCCAGCGCCGCCGGGTACCGCCGCCCGTCGATGTTGGGAATCTGGGTGGCGGAAAAGGCCACCACCTCGAAGCGCGCGTCGTCGCGATAGACGACGTTGAAGTTGTGAAAGTCGCGGCCGGCCGCGCCCATGATCAGCGTCTTCACTCGGTGCATTCGGTGCCTCGGTGCTCGGGGTTGTCGTGGTTAAGAGTCGTCAGCGGCGCTCGATGACCTTCTGGATTCGGGCGAAGGCCCAGTCCACTTCCTCTCGGGTGATGACCAGCGGAGGCGCGACCCGGATGACGCGCTCGTGCGTTTCCTTGCACAGAAGCCCTTCCTTCATCAGCGCCTCGCAGTACGGCCGGGCCGGGCTCTTCAGCTCGATGCCAATCCAGAGGCCGCGGCCGCGCACTTCCTTCAGGTCGGGGCTCTTCAGGCCCTGAAGCTTGCCGAGCAGGTAGGCCCCCAGCTCGGCCGAACGCTCGACCAGCTTCTCGTCCACCAGCACCGACAGGGCCGTGCGCGCCACCGCGCAGGCCAGCGGGTTGCCGCCGAAGGTGCTGCCGTGGTCGCCCGGCTGGTAGACGCCGAGAATCTCCTTCGAGGCCATGATGCCGCTCACCGGGTAGAAGCCGCCGCCCAGCGCCTTGCCCATGATGAGCACGTCGGGTTTCACCTGCTCGTGCTGGAAGGCGAACAGCTTGCCGGTGCGCCCCAGGCCCGACTGAATCTCGTCGAGCATGAACAGCACCCGGTGCTTCTTGCACACCGCCGCCGCCTGCTCGAGGAACCCCTTGGGCGGAATGATGATGCCGGCCTCGCCCTGAATCGGTTCGACCAGGAATGCGCAGGTGTTCGGGCCGATGGCCTGCTCGAGCGCCTTCACGTCCCCGTACGGAATGACTTTGAAGCCCGGGGTGAAGGGGCCGAAGCCGCGCCGGTACTGCTCGTCGGTCGAGCAACTGACGATGGTGATGGTGCGGCCGTGGAAGTTGTTGGCGCAGACGATGACCTCGGCCTGGTCGGCCGGAAGCTTCTTCTCGAAGTAGCCCCAGCGGCGGGCGGTCTTCAGGGCCGTCTCGACCGCCTCGGCGCCCGTGTTCATCGGCAGGAACTGGTCCATGCCGGTCAAGTCGTGAAGCTGCTGGTACAAGAGCGGCAGTTGGTCGTTCCGGAAGGCGCGCGAGGTGAGCGTCACCCTCTTCGCCTGCTCGACCAGGGTGGCGTAGATTTTCGGGTGGCAGTGGCCCTGGTTCACCGCCGAGTAGGCGGCGAGGCAGTCCAGGTACTTGTTCCCCTCGACGTCGTGCACCCAGACGCCCTCGGCCCGTTCGATGATGACGTCGAGCGGGTGGTAGTTGTGGGCTCCGTACTTCGTCTCGAGCTCGATGTAGTCGCGCGTCTTCACGGTCACTCTCCGTCCCAAACCAGGGTGAGCAGCGCCATGCGCACGAACAGCCCGTTCTTCGCCTGGCGGAAGTAGAGCGCGCGCGGGTCGTCGTCGACCGCCTTGTCGATTTCCACCGTGCGCGGCAGGGGGTGCAGCACCATCGCGTCGGACCGCATCGCCTTCAGCAGCCGGCCGTCGAGCGTGTAGGACGCCAGCTTCTTCCGGTCGGCCACCCGCTCGGGGCGAATGCGCGTCTGGTAGACCACGTCCACCTCGCCCAGCACCTTCGAGATGTCCGATTCGAGCGCGTACCAGACCTGGTGCTCTTCCAGGTGCTGGAGGATGTCGGGCTTCATCTGCACTTCGGGCGGGCTGACGAAGTAGATTTTAACCCGGTCGAACTTCGACAAGAGGTACGCCAGCGACCGCACCGTGCGGCCCTCGTCCAGCTCGCCGATGATGGCGATGGACAGCCCTTCTAGGCTCTTTCGCTCGCGGTGAATGGTGTAGAGGTCGAGCAACGCCTGGGTCGGGTGCTGGCCGCCCTTGCCGTCGCCGGCGTTGATGACGGGCACCGGCGACACCTTGGCCGCGCGCTTGGCTCCGCCGGCCTCGTTGTGCCGCACCACGATGACGTCCGAGTACCCGGCCAGAATGCGGATGGTGTCCTCGAGCTGCTCGCCCTCGACCTCCGACGAGAACACCTTCGCCTGCTCGGTCGAGAGCACCTTGCCCCCCAGCCGGTACATCGCCGCCTCGAACGAGAACCGCGTCCGGGTGGACGGCTCGTAGAACAGCGTCGCCATGATGCGGTTCGAGTAGTCGTGGGTGCCGCCCCGGGCGACCAGCCGCTCCATCCGGCGCGAACGGTCGAACAGCTCCATCAGAAGCGGAACGGTGAACTGCTGGGACTCGACGACGTGCTGGAGCTTCATGGCCTCACGCTCGCAATGTCTGGTTTCAAAGTCAGGGGACGATGCGCGTCCCGGCCTTCCCGGCCACCGCATCGACCAGGTACTCGTAGGAAGTAATCACGCACTCGCGCCCGCCGGCCTTCAAGAACCGCAGCGCCGACTCGACCTTCGGCCCCATGTTGCCGGGCGGGAAGTGGCCAAGGCGGTAGTACCCCTCGAGCTCGCCGGCGGACACCCGGGTCAGCGCCCGCTGGGTGGGCTTCTTGAAGTCGACGAAGACGTTGGGCGCGTCGGTGGAGATGACGAACAGGTCCACCTTCAGCCGCGCCGCCAAGAGGGCCGAGGCGCGGTCCTTGTCGATGACCGCCTCGACGCCCCGCAGCCGCTTCCCCTCGCGCACCACCGGAATGCCGCCGCCGCCCACCGCGATGACCAGCACCCCCTGGCCGAGCAGTGAGCGGATGGTGCCCTCTTCCACTATCTCCAGCGGTTCGGGCGACGGCACCACCCGCCTCCAGCCGCGCGCCGCGTCCTCCACCACCTGCCAGCCCAGGGAAGCGCGCTTCGCTTCGGCGTCGGCCCGCGTGTAGAAGGGCCCCACCGGCTTGGTCGGCTTCTGCATCGCTGGATCGGTTTCCGACACCACCACCTGCGACACCAGCGTCGCCACCGGGTGGCGCTTGCCCTTCTCGGCCAATTCGTTACACAGCGACTGCTGCAACAGGTAGCCAATCTCGCCCTGCGTCGTCGCGTCGCAGACGTCCAGCGGGTGGCCGTACACCTGGTCCGACGCTCGTTCCGAGCGAATGAGGGCGGCCCCCACCTGCGGGCCGTTGCCGTGGGTAATCACCACCTCGTAGCCGTCGTCGATGAGCTGCACGATGGCCTCGGCGGTGCGGCGCGTGTTGGCGAGCTGTTCGGCGATGGTGCCCTTCTCACCCGCGCGGATGAGCGAGTTGCCGCCGATGGCGATGAGCGCTGACTTGGCCACGGGCGTCCCTCACTTCATCAGCAGAACCATGATGGCCTTCTGCACGTGCAACCGATTCTCGGCTTCCTGGAACACCACCGCGTGGGGCGAGTCGATGACCCCGGCGGAAACCTCTTCACCCCGGTGTGCCGGCAGGCAGTGCATGAAGGTGTAGTCGGACTTGGCGTGGGCGACGAGCCGCTCGTTGACCTGGTAGGGCAGAAAAATCTTCTTCCGCGCCTCGGCCTCGGACTCCTGGCCCATGCTCGCCCAGACGTCGGTGTAGAGGACGTCGGCCCCCTTCACCGCCGCCACCGGGTCGTGGGTGACGAAGTACTCGCACCCGGTCGCCGGCGCGTGCTGCTTCATCCACGCCATCACCTCGGGCTTGGGTTCGTACCCGGTGGGCGTGGCCACCGAGATGTGCGCGCCCAGCTTCGCCGCGGCGAACATCAGGGAATTGGCCACGTTGTTGCCGTCGCCGATGAAGGCCAGCTTCACCCCCGACACCTTGCCCTTCACCTCTTGAATGGTGAGGAAGTCGGCCATCGCCTGGCAGGGGTGCGAGAAGTCCGTCAGGCCGTTGATGATGGGCACCCGCGAGTGCTCGGCCATCTGCTCGACGATGGTGTGCCCGAAGGTGCGAATCATGATGCCCTGCACCATGCGCTCTAAGTTGTGGGCGACGTCGGCGATGGACTCGCGCTTGCCCAGGCTGACCTCGCTCGGGGACAGGTACAGCGAGTAGCCGCCGAGCTGCTGAATGCCCACGTCGAAGGTGACGCGGGTGCGCAAGGAAGGCTTCTCGAACAGCATCGCCAGCGCCTTGCCCTCGAGCGCCTTGGAGAACTTCTGGGGGTTGGCCTTCATCTCGGCGCCCAGCGCTAGAATCTGGCGCAGCTCGTCCGAGGAGTGGTCCCGGATGGACAGGAAGTCCTTCATCGTTGGCTCCGCGAAAGGAGCACGGCCGGGCCGCGCCGACTGCTGCGTGACCGCCGCCCTCTCCTCTAGGGTGGGCGGACGGTCTAGCCAGCCTTCAGGCCCGGGTCAAGCGCCGACGGGCAAAGACTCCCGTCCGGTCAGTTCTGGGCCAACAACAGCTGGACGTACTGAGCGCGCTCGAACGCCCCCGGGTCCGTGCCGCCCTTCTGGGACAGCGAACCCCTGAGCTCGTCGAGCGAGGCGTGGCCTTCCTTGTCCATCCAATCGCCGAGGCCGTCGCGCAGGGTGGCCAGGTGCGGGATGCCGTTCTTGATGAGCGTCGAGGCCAACTGCACCACCTGGGCACCGGCGAGCAGTTGCTTGATGACGCCCTCGGTGGTGTGCACCCCGGTCGAGGCCGCCAGGTGCGCCTTCACCCGGCCGTACAGAATGGCAATCCACCGCATCGACAGAAGCATCTCCGAGGGGTGGCTGAGCGGCATCGACACCACCAGGCTGCGCTTGCCCACCGAGATGTCGGGCTGCAGGAAACGGTTGAACAGCACCAGCGCGTTGGCCCCCCCCTTGTCGAAGCGCAGGGCTGAGTGGGCGAGCGAGGTGAAGAAGGGGCTCAGCTTGAAGGCGATGGGCAGCCGCACCGTTCGGCGAATCGAGGTCAAGACGTCGAGGTACTTCTTCTCGACGTCGTCGCCGCTCTGTATCGGGTCGGCGGCGATGAAGTAGCAGTTCACTTCCAGCGCGTCGGCGCCGACCTCTTCTATCTGCTTGGCGTACTCGCTCCAGCTTCCCGGAGACACGCAGTTCAAGGACGCGATGACCGGAATCTTCACCGCCTTCTTCGCCTTCTTGATGAGGGTCAGGTACTCCTTCGGCCCCACCGTCTGGGGCGGCAGGTAACCGTGCGCCTCGGGGTTGTTGTCGCCTCCCACCGCCACCGCCGCGTCGATTTCGCTCTGGGCGGCCTCAATCTGCTCTTCGAAGAGCGAGCGCAGCACCACCGCGCCAGCCCCGTTGGCTTCGGCGGCCTCGAAGTTCTCGACGCGGTTCGACAGCGAAGAGCTGGCGAGGAGGAGGGGGCTCGAGAGGTTCAGCCCCATGTAATTCGTAGAGAGGTCGGCCACGGTGTCCTCGTCGTCAGGAAAGGGCGCGCATCCTCGCCCCAATTTCGCCATCAAGGGAAGCTTCGAGTTTCAGACCGTCTTCGAAAACACCACGCGCCGGCGCGCCTCTTCGAGGTGGGCGTCGAACACCATCGCGACGTTGCGGACGAAGAAGCGCCCAAGGGGGAGCACGGTGAGCTCGGTCCCCGACAGGCGCACCAGCCCGTCGGCTTCCATCGGGCGCAGCGCCTCGAGCTCGGCCGCGAAATAGCTGGCGCCGTCGCCGCCCAGGTCGACCCAGAAGTTGCACATCAGCTGGGTAATCAGCGCCCGGCGCCGCCGGTCGTCCGGGGTGAGCAGCAGCCCCCGGGCGGTCGCCAACCGGCCCTCCTCGAGCGCGCGGGTGTAGTCGGGCAGGTCCGACGCGTTCTGAGCGAAGGCTCCGGCCAGGTCGCTGATGGCCGAGGCCCCGAAGGACACCACGTCGAGCGCCGAGCGCACGGTGTAGCCCTGGAAGTTCCGCCACAGGGTGCGCTTGCCCTGCGCCACCGACAGCTCGTCGTCGGGCAGGGCGAAGTGGTCCATGCCGATGGCGCGGTACCCGGCCTCATGCATCGCCCGGGTCGCCTGGCGGAGCAGCGCCAACTTCGACGGCCCCGAGGGCATGGCCGCCACCGGAATCTTCCGCTGGTGCACCATCGCTTCGGGCAGGTAGGCGAAGGCGTAGACCGCGAACCGGTCGGGCCGCATCGCCAGCACCGTGGCCAGCGTCTGGGCCCAGGTCTCTTCCCGCTGGTGCGGCAGGCCGTAGATGAGGTCGAAGTTCACTCCGCCGAAGCCGAGCCGCCGCGCCTCGGTCAACAGCGATTGCGTCTGTTCGGCAGTCTGCACCCGATTGATGGCGCGCTGAACGTCGGGGTCGAAGTCCTGCACGCCCATCGAGAGCCGGTTGAAGCCGAGCTGGCGCAGTTGGGCGAGCTGCGCATCGGAAGTGACGGCCGGGTTGAGCTCGACCGACACTTCGGCGTCGGCCGTCACCTGAAAGTGGCCGGAGAGGAGCTT
Organism: Archangiaceae bacterium; assembly: GCA_023248915.1. Classification (GTDB taxonomy): domain Bacteria; phylum Myxococcota; class Myxococcia; order Myxococcales; family Myxococcaceae; genus JAHFDQ01. The sequence goes on from JAHFDQ010000067.1 coordinate 11,800, forward strand.
CCACAGCCGCTCGAGCTGCCGCTCGTCGAGGAAGGTCGGCGTGCCGCCGCCCCAGTGAAGCTGGGAAACCTGGGCGCGCGAGCCCAGCCGCACCGCGACGAGGTCGAGCTCGCGGGAGACCTGGTCGAGGTAGCGGTCGGCCTCCTTGGGGTTTCGCGAGATGACGACGTTGCACCCGCAGTAGGTGCACAGCTTCCGGCAGAAGGGCACGTGCACGTAGACGGACAGCGGAGCCTCGGCGCCCGCCCTGCCCGCCTCTTCCAGCTTGGCCGCGTAGTCGGCCGGGCCGAAGGCGTCGGTCCAGCTCGGCACCGTCGGGTAGCTGGTGTACCGCGGGCCCGAAGCCTCGTACCGGCGCACCAGAGCGTCGGGCGGCTCGAGCGAGGCCAGTTCGTCGGCGGGGGCCGCGGCACCAGGGCCAGTAGGTGGGTGCGGAACGAGGTCCATCGCCAAACGCCTGGAATAGCGAGCCCGCCGGCCGACCGCCACGGTTCGTGGCCGTTGCCCGAGCCGGCTTAGCGAATTCGATTGGGGATTTGACGGTGTTGTATCCGGTCATTTCCCCATTCGATTTGGTCGAAGGGGCAGGCGGCCTCCGGTGAAGCGGCTGCTTCCTCGAGAGCACGGCGCCCACGAGCAGCTCGGAGCTCAGAGGTACCGCAGCACCACCACGAACGCGGCGGGGACTGCGATTCCCGCCATCACCCACCACTTGCCTCGACGGGTGAGCGAGCGCCGCCCCCTGGCGATGAGCACTCCCGACCCCGCCATGAAGACCAGCGCCGCCGCGTACAGGTCGGCGACGAACGTCCAGGCGCCCTTCGGGTGGTTCAGGTGCAGGAAGTTGAAGTCCCGCAGCACGGGTCGGTCGCGCGGCCGCTCGACGGTGGCCACGCCTTCCGTCGCGTCGGCACGGACGCTCCAGCCGTCATAGAACAGCTCGACCACTTCCGGCCGCGACCGGAACGCCTCCTTCGGTGGCCCCGGCAGGTCGAGCACTTTCACCAGCTCGGCCACCATCGGGTCACGCTCGCCCACCGCGATGGGGGTGAAGTGGCGCTCTTCGCGCGTCACCCGGTAGTTGGGGTTCCAGTCGGCGGTGTGGTTCACCGCCACGCCCGACACGGCGTACACCACCGTCAGGGCCGCAACCGTGTAGCCGACGTCGCGGTGCAGGGCGACGTTCCAGCGGCGCCACTTCATGCGGTCAGCGGACGACCGCGCCGACGCCCTTGAGCAGGTACACCGCCGTCGGGCCGGTGACGCTCTTCGGGTCGAAGGGCCGCTTGGATTCCTCGGCCTCGTGCTTGGCTCGGGCCAGCGCCTCTTCCTGCGTCAGGTCGACCTTGGTGAACACCCCTTCGGCCTCGCACCGCTTGCCCTTCACCGACATGGGGAAGGAGATGACGCCGTCCTCCACCTTGAAGGTGATGGTCTGGAACTCCTTGTCGCCGCCCAGCCTTATCCAGCACCCGCGCTTCGAGCAGACGTCGGTGATGAGCCCTTCCACCTTCACCGTCTTGCCCAGGTAGTCGGCGGGCTTGGCCACCAGCTCGGACAGCTTCACGGCCTTGGCGTCGCTGACCTTGCCGAAGGTCTGCCCCCCGGCGGCGAGCGAGGGTCCGGCCAGACACAGCACGGTGCAGAAACCAATCATCGACCTCATGGACGAGCCTCCCAGTTGGCGAACGGGCCGCGCAGGGTAGCGGTTTTTGCCGCCGTCCGAAACCTCAGCGAGCCCGCCACCGGCGCCGCCACCCGAGCGCCGCGAGAGCCGCCAGCGCCAGTCCGGACAAGCCCTCTTCCGTGCCCTGACAACCGCAGCCGACTCTGAAGTGCTTGGGCCCCCAGGAGTCGCAGGTGACGTCGACCTCGTAGCTCTGCCCCGCGGTGCCGGCGGGGTTGCTGGCAATCAAGCTGACTCGCTCGAGCTTGCCTTCCGCGGGCGTCCACTGCACCTGCCCCGTCGTGTTGTCCACCGCCAGGGTTCTCGGTGAACCCGCTCCCGAGTACCACCGAATCGGCCGTGTCCCTCTCGCCAGCGGGCGGTCCTCCAACTCCTTGGCATAGTGGTACGCCCTGCGGCAGGCGGCTTCCTTCGACGGCACCGTGAAGATCTGCGGCGGCGTCTCTCCCGTAGCCGTCTGCACCACCACCTCTACCCTGTCCGTGCACGCCAGCCCGTGGTCGTCTTCGACTCTCAGCGTCGCCCGGTACGTCGCCGGGGTATTGAAGGTTCTCTGCACCACCGGCTCGAGCCGCGTGCTTCCGTGGTCCTCGAAGGTCCAGTCCGCCCGGGTGATGAGGCCGCCGGGGTTGGGGTCGACGTAGGTGGCGGTGAAGGTCACCTGCAGCGGGGCTCTCCCCGCGGCGGGGCTTGCCGACGCGCGGCAGATGGGCGGGAAGTAGGGCGGCTTGTCCACCACCACCTCCACCTCGTCCGAGCCCACGCAGCCATTCCCGTCAACCCCCCACAGCCGGGCCCGGTACCTCCCGGGGCCGTAGGTGTGTGACGGTTCGGCTTCGGACGAGCCGGTGCCGTCTCCGAAGTCCCACGCCCGGGCCACTCCCGCGGTGCAGTCGCACCCAAACTTCACGGTGAGGGAATCCGCTCCGTGGAGGGAATCCGCCTGCACTTGCACCAGGGGAGGATTGGCGCACTCCGCGTCTCCCACCACCACTCCGACGGAAGTCGAGCCCTGGCTTCCGAAGTTGTCGGTGACGGTCAGGTGAACGGTGTAACCGCCGGAGAGGGAGTAGGAATGGGACACGCTGACTCCATTGCCCAGGGCGCCATCACCGAAGGCCCACTGGTAGGACACGAGGGTGGCGCCCGCGGCGGCCGTGCTCGTCGAACCGCTGAAGGAAATGGACTCGGAGACACTGGCCGCGGTAGGGGCGACTGCAATCCGCGCCACCGGTGAACCGAGGGGCGCCGAAGCCACCGCGACGTCGAAGGAATAGCTGTCGGAAGAACAGGAGTCCTGGGCGCGGACGCACAGGCTCGCCGTGCCGGGCGCGGTGGGAGTCCAGGAGACCATCCCGGTGGCAGGGTCGACTTGAAAGCCAACGACAGGAACAGCGGCGCAGGAGACGAAGGTGAGCGGACCCGTCCCGCCGATGACACCCACCTGGCCGGTGGCGTTGAATTGGTAGGAGACCCCGACGGCCGCGAGGAGGTTGGCGTCGCGGACAACCACGACTGGCGTAGGGCAGCCGCCATCCGGCGCGCCTGCGTCTGACTGGCCCGCGCTGCGAGCGCGAAAGTCCGCGGCGGCCGGATTTGCCGGGTCGAAGGCGAGCCACCTTCCCGATGAAGGGCCAACGGGGCTGGTGGCCAACGGGTAGACCGGACGGGCGCGCCAGCGGTAGGACGTGCCCGCATCCAGCCCACCCGCGGTGACGCTCAAGGGACTTCCCGAAAATGCCGGGGCGCTCTTGACGGTTCCTAGCCCGTCGAATGGGGCGCCCACGGGCTTCACTTCCACCTCGAGGGAAACCTTCTGCCCCCTGGGGCTCGACACGAGCGTGCCGCTGAAAACTGCCGTGTCCGGCGTCACAGAGAGGAAGCCTCCGGCGGGCAATGGGGTAGTACCGTTGGACTGGAGTTGGGCCAGCCGCAGCGTGCCCCCCGGGGGCTCGCCGCCCAGGAAGACATAAGCCCTCCCCATGTCAGCCGCCGCGCCGTCGAAGAGGTACTCCCCCACGATGACGTCCGAAAACCCGTCGCCGTTGACGTCCCCGGCCCCGGA
>JAHFDQ010000395.1 GCA_023248915.1 Archangiaceae bacterium
GGCGTGGGCTTGATGTCCTGGCGAAAGGCGCGCACCACCTCGGTGACGCCGTCTACCCGAAGCCCAATCCGGCGCCGGCCGACGCGGACCACGAGCAGCTTGGGCTTCGACCTCGGGCGCGGCGGCCCGGCCGACAGCCGCTTGCGCAGGTCGACGACCGGCACGATGGCCCCGCGCAATTCCACCACCCCCTCGACGTACCTCGGCGCCCGATGCACGGGGGTGACGGCCGGGGCCTGGAGAATCTCTTCCACCCGCATCAGGTCGATGACGTAGTCCACGCCGCCGACGTGAAACGAGCAAAGCTGAACTCCGGCGCCGAGATTGGCGCTGACCGGCGCCGGGTCGGCTGCCTTCAGGGTCGGCCGGACGGGGCTCATTCGAGCGCCTGGGCCAGGTCGAGCAGGATGTAGAGCTGGTCGCGCCGCCGGAAGAGGCCCACGACACAGTCGCGCTCGCCGCCGGCCACGCCCGGAGGCGGGACTTCGACGGCCGAGGGCTTCACCTTCACCACCCCCCGCACCGCGTCCACCAGCACGCCGGCGTCCCCCGCGTCCGACCGCACCACCAGCACCCGGGCACCCTTGGGCAAGCGCGCGGCCCCGGGGCCAGCCACCCGGACTGGCCCCACCGACAGCCGCAGGCGCGGCTTGATGTCGTAGACCGGCAACACCTCGCCCCGGAGGTTCATCACCCCGAGGATGGCCGGCGACGCGCGCGGCACCTCGGTGAGCGGCGGCACCTTGACGATCTCGCGCACCTCGGAAATCGGCACCGCGTAGCACTCGTCGTCGAGGATGAAGGCGATGAGCTCGGCCGGTGCCTCGTCGGCGGGTTCGGGCCCGGCCGGGTCGGCGCCGGCGGCCAGCTCGAATAGCGGCCCGTCCGCCTCGTCCGGGCGGTAGAAGAACTCGTCCAGCAACTGGTCGAAGGTGGGCACGCTCAAGTTCCGTTCACCGGGCCTACGAGAACTCCACCCGGCGCTCGGGGGCGACGACCTCTTCCATCAAGGCCCCCACGTCGAGCACCAGCACCGTACGGCGATTCCCTAAGTCGGTGGCCCCCGAGATACCCGGAATGTGCTTCAGCCGCCCGCCCAGCGGCTTCACCACGATGTCTTGCTGCCCGAGCAGCTCGTCCACCGTCAGTCCCAGCCGGTTCTGGGCCAACCCCACCACCACCACGAAGTGGCGGGCGCGCGGTTCCTCCGGAAGGCCGAACAGGCGCCCCAGCCGGGTCAGCGGCAGCGTCTGGCCGCGCAGCGACACCACCTCGCGCCGCTCGACGGTGCGCACCTCGTCGGAAGCGACCGAGATGATCTCGAGCACGCTGTTCAGCGGTACCGCGTAGGTGCGCCCGCTCACCGAGACCACCAGCGCGCGGATGATCGCCAGCGTCACCGGCAAGGTCAGCGTCACCGTGGTGCCCCGGCCCCGTTCGGACTCGAGGTCGATGATGCCCGACAGCGACGCGAGGTTGGTCTTCACCACGTCCAGCCCCACCCCGCGGCCCGACAGCTCGGACACCGCCCGAGCGGTCGAGAAGCCCGGCAGGAAGACCAGGTTCATCAGCTCGCGCCGCGACAGGAGGGCGGCCTGCTCGGCCGTGAGCAGCCCCTTCTCGAGCGCCACCTCGCGCACCCGGTCGACGTCGAGGCCGGCGCCGTCGTCGCTCACCGAGATGACCACGTGGTTGCCCTTCTGGTAGGCGCCCAGCGCCACCACCCCTCGGCGTTCCTTGCCCGCGCGCACGCGGTCTTCGGCCGGTTCGATGCCGTGATCGATGGCATTGCGGATGAGGTGCATCAGCGGGTCCGAGAGCTCTTCGACGATCAACTTGTCGAGCTCGACCTCACCGCCGTCGATGGCGAAGTCGATCTCCTTGTGGCGTTCGCGCGCGATCCGGCGTACCAGGCGGGCGAGCTTGTCGAACACCTGCCCGAGCGGCACCATCCGCACTTCGAGGATGCCCTTCTGAAGCTCGTCGAGCTTGCGCTCGAGCGACCGGCTCTCGCGCGCCAACTCCTGGCCGAGCGACTTGGTGGGCTGGCCCGGTGCGCCCGAGCGGGCGGCCTCGGCCAGCGCCGAGAGGTTGGCCTTCACGAGCAAGAGCTCACCGACGGAATTCATCAGGGCGTCGAGCTTCTGGATGTCCACTCGAACCGTCTGGGTGAGCGAGCGCAGCGAAGCGTCGGGCTCGGGGTTGGGGCGCCCCGCCGGTGGGTCGGGAAGGCGGGCGATGTCAGTGTCAGGAGGAGCAACCCGTTCAACCCGAGCCGAGCGAAGCGGAGCTTTCGGCGCCGCCTCCGACAGCGGGGTCAGCTTCCCCGGCGTGCCCGCGAGGGCGGTTTCGAGCTCTTCGCGCCGGGCGCGGCTGCCGACGATGAGATCGAAGGCGATGCCCGACCCGTCGCCGGGTTCGGCCGAGGGCAGCGTGCTCACCACCTCGCCGACCGGCTTCAGCTGGGCGTTCAGCCGCGCCAGGCCCTGGTCGAAGTCCGCCAGGTCGAACGCCGCGCGCACCTTCCACAGCCCGAGGCCCTTCCGGAGGTTCTCTCGCAGGCGGTGCTCTTCGTACTCGGTGAAGACGGCTCGCACCTCGGGCGGAAGGCCGATCGCGTCGAGGGGATCGGCCGTTGGCGGGGCGGGCGCCGCCGCCACCGCCGCCAGACGCCCGGACAGGTCCTTCACGCGCTCGGCCAATTCGGGGCTCTCTCCACCCCGTGCGGCCTCGGCGAGAAGGGCCTGCAACACGTCGACCGCCTCGACCAGCGCGTCGAGCACCGGGTCGGACAGCTCGGCCTTGCCCAGCCTCAACCGGTCGAGCAGGTCTTCGGCCGAGTGGGCAAGGGTGGCGATGCGGTCCTGGCCGAACATTCCGGCCAGCCCCTTCAGCGAGTGGGCCGACCGGAAGACGCCGTTCACCAGGTCGGGGTCGGCTTCCTGGCCCCGCCGTTCGTCGAGGGCCAGCAGGTTTCGCCCGAGCGCGTCGAGCACCTCGTTGGCTTCGGCGACGAACTCCGACAGCCCTTTGCCCGGGGGCTTCACGCGATCTTGAGGTAGCGGCGCAAGAGCCCCTCGAGGCTCTGCGGCTCGAACGGCTTCACCAGGTATTCGGCAGCGCCCAGGGCCAGGCCGCGGGCGCGGTCCTTCTCGCGCCCCTCGGAGGTGATCACGAACAGCGGCGTGTCGCGGTAGTTGGGGTTCTTCTTGACGAAGTTGATCAGCTCGAGCCCGTTGATGTCGGGCATGTTGATGTCGGTGATGATCAGGTCGAAGCGGTGCCTCGGCAGCAGCTTCAGCGCCTCGAAGCCGCTCGACGACTGCATCACCTCGACGTCGGCAATCGTCTCGAGCGTCGTCGCGATCAGCTCGCGGGAAGCCTTCGAGTCTTCGACGATCAGGACCTTGAAACCCATCGCGCGGTCGCGAAGCTAGCACACGGCCTACGCCTTGCCTGCTCCGGGCACGAGCGGCCGCAGCCCTTTGTCCGCCAGCACGGCCACCCTCCTCGCGGAAAGGGCCACCAGGAAAGCCTTGTCGAGGGCCTTCGCCCGCGCGGCGTCGTCGACCACCGCCTGGCCGGGCACCTCGAGCGCCACCGACTCGGCCTTGGCCCGGTTCAGCATGGTGGCCGCGGACGCCAGCACCTTGCCCAGCCCCTCGCCGGCGAGCGCCGAACCCTTGCCGGTGCCCACCACGAAGATGCGGTCCATCGGAAGCCGGCCCTCGGTGGGGAAGAGCAGCTGGTCGCCCGGAGTGCCGGTGAAAAACTTCGCCTGCAGCACGCGCGACAGGGCGCCGCACAGCCGCCAGTCGATGAACCCTGCGACGCCGCGCAGCGGTCGCTCGTCTTCGCCGACGAACAGGCACAGCGTGTCGACGCCCTTCAGGCCGTCGAGCGCCTCGAGGCCGATGTCGTGCACCGACAGGTTCACGGCTTGCCCAGCTCGGCCGCGGCCCGGTCGAGCAGCCCGTTGATGAACGACGAGGACTCTTCGCTGCCGAACGTCTTGCCCAGCTCGACCGCCTCGTTCAGCGTCACCTTGCGCGGAATGTCGGGGCAGTGGGCCAGCTCGTACAGCCCCAGGCGCAGCACGTTGCGGTCGATGCGCGACATGCGGTCCAGCCGCCAGTTGTGGCTGTGGCGTTCGATGAGCGCGTCGATGTCGGCGCGCCGGGCCCAGACACCGACCACCAGCTCGCGGGCAAAGGCCTCGGCGCCGGCCTCGGTCTCCTTCGCCCCCTCTTCCGAGCTCGCCGCCCAGGCCGCCTCGAGCGCCGCCTCGGACGTGGCCACCGAGCCCATGTCGAGCTGGTACAGCGCCTGGAGCGCCCGTTCGCGGGCGATGCGGCGCGCCCCCATCTAGACGCTCCTGTCGGGGTTCCGTGGCACGGATGGCAGCTTAACCTCGGCAAGCCACCCGTTGCGCGCTACTTGCGTGCCTTGGCCGGCCGGTGCCCGAGCTGGGCATACAGGTTCGCCATCTCGATGCAGGCGATGGCCGCGTCCGCTCCCTTGTTGCCGGATTTGACGCCAGCGCGGTCGATGGCCTGCTCGACCGTGTCGCAGGTGAGCACCCCGAACGCCACCGGGCAGGCCGAGCTCAAGGCGACCTGGCCGATGCCCTTCGACACCTCGCCGGCGACGTAGTCGAAGTGCGGTGTGCCCCCGCGGATGACGCAGCCCAGGCTCACCACCCCGACGTAGTCGCCGCCGTCGGCCAGGCGGCGCACCAGCCCGGGCAGCTCGAAGGTACCGGGGCAGCGGTACACGTCCACCGCGTCGTCGGCCACGCCGTGGCGGGTGAGCGCGTCGAGGGCGCCCTTCAGCAACTCCTCCGTGATGAAGGCGTTGAACCGCGAGACGCAGACGGCGAACCGGCCCGTGGGGGCGATCAGCGTTCCTTCGAAAGTGCGCATATGCGTAACGAATCTACCGCGCCCGGCGGCGCTTTCCAGGTTTCGGGCCGCCGAGCGGCAACTGTTCGACCACCTCGAGCCCGTAGCTCTCGAGGCCGACGATCTTCTTCGGGTTGTTGGTGAGCAGGCGCAGGCGGGCCAGCCCCAGGTCCTTCAGAATCTGCGCGCCCACGCCGAACTCGCGGAGCCGGGTCTGGTCCTTGTGCCCGGGAATCGCCTCTTCGTTCGAGACGTGGGTGCACTCGAGCCGCGCGCGCGCCCCTTGCTCGCGCTGCAGGTAGACGATGACGCCCCGCCCCTCGTTGCCGATGCGCGCAAAGGCCTGGCGAAGCTGCGCGCCGCAGTCGCAGTCGAGGCTGCCCAAGAGGTCTCCCACGAGGCAGGCCCGGTGCACCCGGGTCATCACCGGCGAAGGACCCGACGGGTCGCCCTTGACCAGGGCCACGTGCACGGCCGAGTCGACGTCGCTGGCATAGGCGAGGGCGGTGAACTCGCCCTCGGGCCGGTGCAGGGTGGACTGCCCCACCCGCCGGAGGAACGACTCGTGCCGCAGCCGGTAGCGGATGAGGTCCGCGACGGACAGCAGCACCAGCCGGTGGCGCCGGGCGAACCGCGAGAGCGCCGGCCGCCGGGCCATCGAGCCGTCGGGGTTCATCACCTCGCAGATGACTCCCGCGGGGAACAGCCCGGCCATGCGCGCCAGGTCGACCGAGCCCTCGGTCTGGCCGGTTCGGACGAGCACTCCGCCGGGCCGGGCGCGCAATGGGAAGATGTGCCCTGGCCGCACCAGGTCGCCCGGCTTGGCGTGCGGGGCCACCGCCGCCTTGACGGTGCGGGCCCGGTCGGCGGCCGAGATTCCGGTGGTGACGCCGCGCGCGGCTTCGACCGAGACGGTGAAGGCGGTCTGGAAGGGCGAGGTGTTGTCCTGCACCATCAGGGGCAGGTTGAGCTGGCGAATGCGGTCTTCGGTGAGCGACAGGCAGATGAGCCCCCGTCCCTTGGCCGCCATGAAGTTGATGGCCTCGGGCGTCACCTTCTCGGCCGCCATCACCAGGTCGCC